>JAGVUW010000184.1 GCA_019136035.1 Verrucomicrobiota bacterium
TCAGACCCGCCGCCTGACGGCTCAGGCCGTAGGAGTCGCCTACGTAGTCGGCAATGTCCTGAATCTCCGGCGGCTGGTAGGTGTGCGCCAGGATTACCGCCTCGCGGGCGCGGCACAGCTCTCGAATGCGGTCCTGAAGTTCCATCGCCAGAGTCTCCTGTGATACGATCGCGGGCCTTACTGTAACCGCCGGTGTTGACAAGGCACCTCCGGCGGGTTATTTTCAAGTAAGGCTATCGGGAATATAGAGTAAAATCATGAAATTGTCCACCAAAGGCCGCTACGGAACCCGCTTCATGGTACGACTGGCCATGGCCGGCCCGGAGGCGGTGTGCACCCTGCGGCAGATTGCCGAGGCCGAGGGCATCTCCGAGAAGTACCTCTGGCAGATCGCCCGCAGCCTCAAGGACGCCGGCTTCATCCGCGCCGCGCCCGGCGCCCACGGCGGCTACCGCCTGACGCGGGCGCCCGCGACGCTGACCCTGAACGACATCCTGCGGGCTCTGGAGGGCGAGATGGCGCCGGTGGACTGCATTGCCCAGCCGGGCTGTTGCGGCCGCAGCTCCGACTGTGCGGTCCGGAGCATCTGGGCTGAGGTCGCGGAGAAGGTCTCGGCCGTCCTCAGCGGCTTCACCCTGGAGGCCATGGTCGAGCGTCAGCGCCGCCTCAGCGCCTCGGGCAGTCCGGACTTCACCATCTGAGTTCTTCCTGATTTCGGAATCTACCAACGCGGGAGCGATCATCCTATGGACCACCATCTCGACACCCTGGCCTTGCACGCCGGTCACAGCCCGGACAGCGCCACCCTGTCGCGGGCCGTGCCGATCTACCAGACCACGTCCTACGTCTTCAACTCCTCAGACCATGCCGCGGATCTCTTTGCCCTGCGGGCCTTCGGCAATATCTACACCCGCCTGACCAATCCGACCACCGACGTCCTCGAGAAACGCCTGGCGGCGCTGCACGGCGCCGCCGGTGCGGTGGCGACGGCTTCGGGCATGGCCGCGGTGACCTACGCCATCCTCAATATCACCTCGGCGGGTCAGAATATCGTCGCCGGCCGTAATCTCTACGGCGGCACGGTGACCCTGCTGACGCATACCCTGAAGCGTTTCGGCATCGAGGCCCGCCTGGTCGATACCTCCGACCTCGCGCAGGTGGCCGCTGCCGTCGACGGGCAGACCCGCCTGATCTACACCGAGAGCATCGGCAACCCGCGCTGCAATGTCGACGACCTCGACGGCCTCGCCGCCATCGCCCACGAGCATGGGCTGCCCTTCATCGTCGACAACACGGTCGCACCGCCGCCGCTCCTCAACCCCTTCGACCACGGCGCCGATATCGTCGTCTACTCGCTGACCAAGATGATCGCCGGCCATGGCACGGCCATCGGCGGCGCCATCGTCGAGAAGGGCGACTTCAACTGGGCCGCGCGCGGGCTCTTCCCGGAGATCACCGAGCCGGATCCCACCTACCACGGGGTGAACTTCTGGGAGGCCTTCGGCGGCCATGAGCGCGCCGTGGCGCCCGGCCTGGCCTTCGTCCTGAAGGTCCGCACCGGCCTGCTGCGCGACACCGGCGCCTGCCTGTCGCCCTTCAACGCCTTCCTGGTGCTGCAGGGCCTCGAGACCCTGCCGCTGCGGGCGCGCCAGCACGTGGCCAACGCCCAGGCGGTCGCCGAGTTCCTGCAGGCGCACCCGGCCGTCTCCTGGGTCAACTACCCCGGCCTCGCCAGCCACCCCGACCACGCCCGGGCGCGCCGACTGATGCCGCTCGGACCCGGCGCGGTCTTCGGCTTCGGCATCCGCGGCGGCCTCGAGGCCGGCCGGCGTTTCATCGACCACGTCAAGCTCTGCTCGCACCTGGCGAACGTCCTGGATGCGAAAACCCTCGTCATCCACCCGGCCAGCACCACGCACCAGCAGCTCGACGAGGCCGCCCAGCGCGCCGCCGGCGTGACCCCGGACTTCATCCGCATCTCGGTCGGCCTGGAGGACCTC
>JAGVUW010000144.1 GCA_019136035.1 Verrucomicrobiota bacterium
GTGTAGCTCCGCACCGACACCGCCGGCGACGGCCAGGGCACGTACATCGCCTGCAGCCAGCCGCCCAGCGCCGCCACGGCGCCCGCGTCGGGCAGGAGGACCTCGACACCGATGCGGCCGCCGGCATGCTTGACCAGCATCTTGATCAGGTCGGGCAGGCCGCCGACGTGATCCTCGTGCATGTGCGTGACCAGGACCGCCCGCAACGCCGACAGGGCCTTCCCCGACCGGACCATCAGGCCGGTCACCGGCTCGCCGGCGTCAATGAGGTAGGAGCACCCGCCCGACTCGATCAGGGTCGAGGACTGGAATCGACTGGCGGTCGGATCGCCGTGGCTGGTGCCGAGAGTGGTGATAATCATGCCATGAACTCCAGCGCTCTACCAGAAACCGACCTTCGAGCAGCCCTGATCCGTCCCCCGGCGGCGCCATGGCCGGCACCGCTCAGGCGACCGGGGCCGACCACACCGCGTAGGTGCCGCTGGGCACGGGAAGGACCTCGGGGCCGCCCTCGAGGACCATCTCGCCAGCCTCGATAGCGCCGCCGAGACCGCCGAGGCCCTGGCTCAGGAGGTGCTCGAGCACCAAGGGCGTGTAGCCCGGCGTGTGGCAGGACAGGAACACGAAGGCGGGCCGCGGTGCCAGGACGCTGCGGCACTGCTCCATGAGGTCGAGGAGGTGCGTGTCGATCTTGAAGAGCTCCTGGCGGCTGCCGCGGCCGAAGCTGGGCGGGTCGAGGATGATGCCGTCATAGACGGCCCCGCGGCGCTGTTCGCGGGCGAGGAACTTCTGCACGTCGTCGACAATCCAGCGCACCGGCGCGGCGTCCAGGTCATTGAGAGCGGCGTTGCGGCGGGCCCAGGCGACCATCTTGCGCGAAGCATCCAGATGGCAGACCCGGAAACCGAGCCGCGCCGCCGCCAGGGTGGCGCCGCCGGAGTAGGCAAAGAGGTTCAGTACCGACAGGGGCTCACGGCCGGCCGGTATCGCCTCCCGGAAACGTCCCAGCCAGCGCCAGGCGCGGACGTGTTCCGGGAAGACGCCGACGTGGCCGAAGTCGGTAGGCTGGACCTCGAAACGCAGGCCCTCGAGGGTGACCTCCCAGGACTCCGGCAGCGGCCGGCGCTGCTGCCAGCGGCTGCCCTCCTCGCGGGTGAACCAGGCATCAGCGCGGTCCCACTCGGCTGCCGGCCGGCAGGGCCGCCAGACCGCCTGGGCGCAGGGCCGGTCCAGGAGCACGGCGCCGAAGCGCTCGAGTTTGCGGCCGTTGCCGGAGTCGATGAGGCTGTAGTCTGAAGGGGTTGTCATGCCTGTCTGACCTCAGAGGCGTTGTCGGGGCCGTCGGGTGCGGCCGGTGCCGCGACGCTCAGCGTCCGCGCCGGCGGCCGCCGGCGCGCCGCCAGCGTCGGATGCCGACCATACCGGCCACGAAGCCGCCGATGTGGGCCCAGAACGCGATGCCGCCGGCCGCCGGCTGGCCGTCGGCGAGGGTGCGGTAGCCGCCGAGGACCTGCGAAGCGATCCACACCAGCAGGTAGACGAAGGCCGGCAGCCGCACCATCACCGGGAAGACCAGGATGGGCACCACAAAGCGTACCCACTCAAAGGGAAAGAGCAACAGGTAGGCGCCGAGGACGCCGGCGATGGCGCCGCTGGCGCCGATGGTGGGCACCCGGCTGAGCGGCGAGACGGCCACATGCAGGAGGCCGGCCAGCACGCCGCAGGCCAGGTAGAACCCCAGGAAACGCAGGTGCCCGAGGCGGTCCTCGATCTGGTCGCCGAAGACGCGCAGGCTGATCAGGTTGCCGACAAGATGCAGGAGGCCGCCATGCAGGAACATGCTGGTCAGCAGGGGCAGCCAGGCCGAACGGAGGTAGGCCGGGATGGCCTCCTGCCAGGGCCCCGACGGCAGACGCCAGAGCCGCGCCGGCACCAGGGCCAGGCGTTCCCACGCCGCCAGGCCGTCGGCACCGAGCACGACCTGCCAGAGGAAGGCCCCCAGGTTGGCCAGGATCAGCAGCCACATCACCGTGGGGAACGACCGCGTCAGGCGGTCCTTGCCGATCGGTATCATGAGCCGGAAGCGAACCGCAGCCAGACGTAGAACAGCGGCCCCATCGGGATGAGGCTGTCGAGCATGTCCAGCGCCCCGCCGAGACCCGGCAGGCGCCCCGAGTCCTTCGCCTCGGCGGCACGCTTCAGGAGCGACTCGGCCAGGTCGCCGAGGAGGCCAAACCACGACGCCGCCAGGCCGAGCACCAGGGCGCTGGGCAGGGCCAGCACCGGCCGGCCGGCGACGGTCAGGCTGTCGCCGAACCAGGCCAGGCCGGCCCAGGCGGCCAGCACGCCGGCGAGGGTGCCGCCGAGGAGGCCTTCCCAGCTCTTCTTGGGGCTGATCCGCGGCGCCAGCTTGTGGTTGCCGCCGGGACGGCGCGCGGTCAGCGTCCCGGCGATGTAGGCGCCGGTGTCGGTCAGCTTGGTCACCGCCGCCAGGTACAGCAGCAGCGCCGGTCCGCGGGCGTCGGGCAGGAAGTACACCCGCACCATGAACGACAGAGTCCAATAGAGGTAGACGAAGCCGCCGAGCGAGACCCACACGGCCGTCAGGCCGGCGGAAGGCGGTCCGGCCCGGTGCAGGCTCAGCGCAAAGGCGCCCAGCAGGAGCACCGCGATCAGCAGCACCCCGAGGGCCTCCCGCAGCGGCAGCGACAGCGGCAGCGCCGCCAGGACCAGCCAGCACAGGCCGAGAAACACGGTCAGACGACCGTGACCCGCCGCGCCCGCGCGCGCACTGAGCCCGAAGAACTCGTGACCCGCCGCCAGCGCCAGGCCCAGGCCCAGAAGCGCGAACAGCGCCACGCCAGGCCAGCCCGGCACCAGGAAGGCCGCCAGGGTCAGACCGATCATCGGCGCGGCAGCCAGGAGCCTATGGCGCAGCATCGTCGAGCCCCCCGAAACGCCGCACCCGCCGGCTGTAGTCCTGCAACGCCTCGAGGAAGTGCTCGCGGGTGAAGTCCGGCCAGCACACCGGCGTCACCCAGAGCTCGGCATAGGATGCCTGCCAGAGGAGGAAGTTGCTGAGGCGGCGCTCGTTGGCCGTCCGGATGATCAGGTCCGGGTCGGGCTGGCCGGCCGTGTACAGACAGCTCTCCATGGCCGCCTCGGTGATCTGGTCCGGCCGCAGGCGGCCCTGCTGGACGCGCTCGGCCAGACAGCGCGCCGCGCGCGTCAGCTCGGCGCGGCTGCCGTAGCTCAGGGCCAGGGTCAGGGTCCCCTTGCGATAGTCGGCGGTGGCCGCCATCGCCTCGCTGAGCTTGCGGCGCACCCCGGCGGGCAGGCGCTCGATCTCGCCGATGGCCTGCAGGCGGATGTGATAGCGGTGCAGGTCCGCGGTGCGCTCCTCCAGGAAGTCCTTCAGCAGCCGCATCAGCGCCCGCACCTCGCCGACCGGACGAGACCAGTTCTCGGTGCTGAAGGCATACAGCGTCAGGTACTTCACACCGAATTCGCTGCAGGCCTCGACGACACGGCGGACGCTCTCGGCGCCGGCGCGGTGGCCCGCGCTGCGCGGCAGACCGCGCTCGCTCGCCCAGCGCCCGTTGCCGTCCATGATGATGGCGACATGGCGCGGCGGCTTCAACGTCGTCGTGGCCATAGGCCTCCTCAGCGGCCGACGGTGAAGGTCTGGTCGCGCTTGGGGCCGACCGAGACGATCGACAGGCGTCCGCCGGTCAGTTCGAGCAGGCGGCGGATGTAGGCCCGGGCGCGGCTCGGCAGCTCGCGGTAGGAGCGGGCGCGGGTGGTATCCTGCTGCCAGCCGGGCATCTCCTCGTAGACGGGGACGACGCGTTCGAGCAGGGCGCTGTCCGACGGCATATCGGTGATCGTCCGGCCGTCGAGCTGGTAGGCGGTGCAGATGCGCAGGGTCTCAAGCTTGTCGAGAACATCGAGTTTGGTGAGGGCGATGCGGCTGACGCCGTTGAGCATCACGGCATAGCGGCTGGCGACGGCATCGAACCAGCCGCAACGGCGCGGCCGGCCGGTGGTGGCGCCGAACTCGCCGCCGGTGGCGCGGAGCTGCTCGCCGGTCGCGTCATGCAGCTCGGTCGGGAAGGGCCCCGAGCCGACGCGCGTCGAGTAGGCCTTGAGCACGCCGATGACGCGGTCGATGCGGGACGGCGGCAGACCGCCGCCGGTGCAGGCCGCGCCCGAGGTCGTGTTGCTGCTGGTCACGAAGGGGTACGTCCCGTAGTCGATGTCCAGCCAGCAGCCCTGGGCGCCCTCGAAGAGGATCTCCTTGCGATCGTCGGCGGCGCGGTTCACCATCAGGACGGTATCGGCGACCATCGGCGCCAGGCGCGGCAGGACGGCCGCCACCTTGGCCCACTCGGCATCGACGTCGTAGTCGGCGGCGCCGGCCTGACGGAACAGCCCGCGGTAGATCTCGGCCTGGGCCCGGAACTGGGCCTCGAGGCGGGCCGGGTCGGTCATGAGGCCGGCACGCAGGCCGGTGCGGCTGACCTTGTCAGCGTAGGCCGGGCCGATGCCGCGGCGGGTGGTGCCGATGCTGCGGGCGCCGAGCTGGCCCTCGCGAACGCCATCCCAGAGGCAGTGGTAGGAGAAGATGAGCTGGCTGCGGTCGCTGATGCGCAGACGCGCCGACACATCGATGCCGCGACGCTGCAGGGCGTCGACCTCGTCCCAGAGTGCCACCGGGTTGAGCACGACGCCATTGCCGATGATATTGAGGGTGCCCTGGCGCAGGATCCCGGAGGGAATCAGGTGCAGGACGAACTTCTCAGCACCGACCAGCACCGTGTGGCCGGCGTTGTTGCCACCCTGGAAACGCACCACGACTTCGGAGCGTTCGGTCAAGTAGTCGATGATCTTGCCCTTGCCCTCATCGCCCCACTGCAGACCGACCAGAACCGTGCTCGCCATGAATCAAGCTCCCGTTGGGTGTCACGCCAAACCACAACAGGTCTCACCGCGCGCGCCCGACCGGAACTGAGGATCGGGCCGGCTCGCTTGCCAGGGTCCTGTTGCCATGGTACAATAGGTGCTTTCGCGGGGAGTTCAACGCGCCCGGCTGCCCCCGGCCATCCGGACCGGGTTGAGGCGCGGGGCCCGAGCCGTCAGGACTGCCGCACAAGCATGCTCATCACCAGCCCGCAAAACCCGCGCATCAAAGACCTGGTTCGCCTGCGCGACCGGCGCGGCCGCGACCGTGATCAGAAGGTGATCATCGAGGGCTACCGCGAGCTCTTGCGGGCCGTCGACGCGGGCTATCCCCTCGAGGCCCTCTTCATCTGCCCGGAGCTCTTCCAGGGCAGCAACGAGCCGGCCTTGATCGAGCGCTGCTGCCGTGCCGGCGCGGCGCTGTTCGAGACCACCCCGGCGGTCTTCGGCAAGGTCGCCTACCGCGACCGCCCGGAGGGCCTCCTGGCGGTGGGACCCCAGCGCCACCGCGGTCTCGCCGACCTGGCCCTGCCGACGGCACCGCCGCCGCTGCTCCTCGTGGCCGAGGCCATCGAGAAACCCGGCAACCTCGGCACCATGCTGCGCAGCGCCGACGCCACCGGCGTCGCGGCCCTGGTCGTCTGCGACCCCTGCACCGATATCTTCAACCCGAACGTCGTCCGCGCCAGCACCGGCACCCTCTTCACCGTCCCGGTGGTCGAGGCCGACAGCGACGAGACCCTCGCCTGGCTGCGCGACCACGGCATACGCATCCTGGCGGCAAGCCCGCACGCCGAGGCGCGCTACACCGAGGTGGACCTCACCGGCCCGGTGGCGATCACCGTCGGCACCGAGCAGTACGGCCTCTCGCAACGCTGGATCGAGGCGGCCGACCTGGCGGTGCGCATCCCGATGCTCGGCGTGGCTGACTCACTCAATGTGGCCACCGCCACCGCCCTGATCCTCTACGAAGCGGTCCGCCAACGCCTGGCCGCCGGCAGCGCCGCCGACCGCGGCCCCATGCCCGAGGACTGATGCCATGACCACACCCCTGCCTGACATCCTCCCGCCCGGCGGGCAGTTCCCCTCGACTGACGCCTGGCAGACCTGGCGCGACGGCGTGCGCCGCCGCTTCATCGCCCTCTGCGGCGAGGGCCCGACGATGCGCCCGCCCCCGGCTGTACGCCTCGAGGACGAGATCGACGAGGCGGCCTGGACGCGCCGCCTGATCAGCTACGACTGCGAGCCCGGCGAGCGCTGCGAGGCCTGGGTCCTCATCCCCAAGGGCGCCCGCCAGCCGGCGCCGGCGGTGCTCTGCCTGCATGGCACCACCGCCGACGCCAAGGACGCCTGCCTCGGCCTCGGGAGCCACCCGGGCGGCTCCAACGGCGTCGCCTGCCACCTCGCCCGCCGCGGCTTCGTCACCATGGCGCCGGACCACTTCTGCGCCGGACGGCGCCTGCCACCCGGCGGCGCGGCCTACGACACCGCGTTCTTCTACGAACGGCACCCGGGGTGGTCCGAGATGGGCAAGGCGACCTACGACCACCGCCAGGCCCTCGACGTCCTCGCCGCTCTGCCCGAGGTCGACCCGGCCCGCCTGGGCTGCATCGGCCACTCGCTCGGCGGCTACGGCACCGTCTTCCTGGCCCTCTGCGACGACCGCGTCCAGGCGGCGGTCAGCAGTTGCGGCATCACCAGTTGGCGGCATGACCCCCAGCGCGACAACTGGTCGCGGACCGCCCCCGGACGCTATAAGCACTTCCCGCTGCTGCGCCAGTACTTCGACGCCGGCCGGCCGGCGCCGCTGGACTTCCACGAGATCATGGCCGCTATCGCGCCGCGGGCCCTCCTGAACCTCAGCGCCGTCGGCAACGACTCGTGCTTCCCGATCTTCGAGCCCTTCACCGAGATCTACTGCCAGGTCGAGCGCGTCTACAAGGCCCTCGGTGCCGAGGGCCGCTTCGCCTGCTTCTTCCACAGCGAGAAGCACTCGTTCAACGCGCCGTCCCGGGCCCTGGCCTACCGCTGGCTGGAGGTCCAGCTCGGCCTGGCGCCCGGCCTGGACTGACGCCGCGTACCCCCGCCGGACCGCGCCGCCGAGTGCGCGGTCCCGTGGCCAGGATGAGGAGCCCCGACGCCATGACGACATCAGGCCTCGCAGCGCGCTACCGCGCCACCCTCGAACGCTGGCTGCCCTCGGCCCGACGCTGGCTCTACCGCCTGCCCCACGACCCGGAGTGCCTCTGCTACGGCGTCGGCTACCACAACCACTGGGCCATCCAGGCCCATACCACCGCCTTCGCCGCCGTCGCCAGCCTGGCCGCCGATCCGGAGACCGACGCGACGCGTACCGGCTTCAGCCGCGATGAGCTCCTCGAGACCGCCCTGGCCATGCTGCGCTTCACCCTCCGCGGTCACCTCGCCGGCAGCGGCGCCTGCGCCGACGGCCAGCGCTGGGGGCACTCGTGGATCAGCGCCCTCTGCCAGGAACGCATGCAGCATGGCATCGAGGCCATCGCCGCGGCGTTGACCCCGCGCGACCTCGAGGGCCTGCAGGCCATGCTCCTCAGCGAGGCCGACTGGCTCCTCGATCAGTACCGCCTCGTCGCCGGGCTGACCGGACCGACCAACCGCCCCGAGAGCAACCTCTGGAATGGCGCCCTGCTCTGCCGCGCCGCCACACTCCACCCGGAGGCGCCCCGCGCCGACGAGTACCTCGACCGCGGCCAGGTCTTCCTGATCAACGGCCTGTCCATGCCCGCCGATGCCACCAGCCCGCGCCGCCTCGACGGCAAGCCCGTGCGCGAGCGCTTCGTCGGCGCCAATGTCTTCGACTCGGGCGCCTGCAACCACCACGGCTACCTGAACTTTGGCTACCTCGGCATTACCCTCTCGAATGTGGCCATGCTGCACTTTTTCTACCGCGGCCTGGGCCGGCCGGCACCGGAGGCGCTGGTCCACCACGTCGCCGACGTCTGGCCGCTGTTCAAGGCCTGCATCTTCCCCGACGGCCGGCTGGCCCGCATCGGCGGCGATACGCGGGTGCGCTACTGCTACTGCCAGGACTACCTCATACCGGTCTGGCTGCTCATGCGCGACCTCCTCGGCGACCGCGACGTCGAGGCCTTCGAACACGGCTGGCTCGACCAGGTCGCAACCGAACAGGCGCGCCAGGCCGACGGCGCCTTCCTCGGCGAACGCCTGGCCGCCATGGCCGACGCCTCACCGCTCTACTACACCCGCCTCGAGGGCGACCGTGCCGTGAGCCTCTCCATGGGCGCCTGCTGGCGGCGACGCTTCGGCGAGTTCAGCGCCGTCCCGGCCACCCCCACCGCGCCCTTGGAAGCCTGGCAGGACGCCTACCACGGCGCCTGCCTGGTGCGTACGCCGCAACGCCTCGCCTCGTGGGTCTGGGGCGCCGCCGAGGCGCCGCAGGGGCTCTGCCTGCACCCGGACACGAGCGCCATGGCCGAGTGGCAGCACAACCTCGCCGGACATGTCGCCGGCCCCGGCGCCATGAACAGCGCCGTCGTGCAGCGCCACCACGAGGCCGCCTTCCCCGGCGGCTTCGCCACCTGCGGCCGCGTCCGCTGGCGCAGCGAGAAGCTCTACGCCGAGGGCGAACCCGACGTCGATACCGCCGTCGAGGACCTCGCCGTCGCGGCCCTGCCCGACGGCGTCACCGTCGTCGGCCTGCAGCACGCCCGCACCCTGCACCGGGTCTTCCTGCGCGAAGCCAAGGGCCTCTTCCTGCAGATCCCCAACGACGTCTACAACGGCTTCCGCCGCACCTACGCCTGGGCCGGCGGCGGCATCGACCGCCGCGGCCGCGACGGCAGCGCTGCGTGCGACACCGCCCCGGACGGCTGGCTCAGCGTCGATGACCGCCTCGGCGTGGTCGCCCTCTTCGGCGCGCCGCTGACCATCCTGCATCCGGCCGAGCCGCGCATCACCATCCGCGCCTACCCCTGGAACGCCCACGCCCGTGCCGCCGGCGGCTGCCTCTACGTCGACCAGATCTGCATGGGCGCTATCGACACCATCACCGCCTGCCCGCCGGACACGACCCTCTTCGACGTCGGCTTCGCGGTCCTGGCCGGCGCCGATACCGGCGCCACCGGGCGCTTCGCCGAGGCCAACCACCAGACACGCCTCGCCGCACCCACGAGCGAGGTGCGCCTCCTCCGTATCCGCGGCGCCGACGGCCGCGACTACGCCATCGCCGCCAACTTCGGCGACGTGCCGCGGCCCATCGCCCTGCCCTGGCCCGGACGAGTCCTCACCGCCGGCAACGCCACCGCCGCCCTCGCCGCCGGCGAGACGTGGGAGCTGCCGGCTGGACAGGCCGCGGTCGTGGCCCTGACCTGAGACGGCCGAGCCGAGAGATCGGGAACCCCCATGTCAGACCTCTCCACCATCGGCTTCGCTACCATCGCCACGGCCCTCGGCCTGGCGGCGGGACTCTGCCTGTGGAGCCTGCAACGCATCCGTTTCATGGAACGCCATCGGATCGTCCGACTGCGGCAGGTCCGCAAGGAGCTCCAGCATGGCCCCTGAAGCCGGCACCCGCGAGGCGCCGTCGCGGCCCGCGGCCGAGCTCTCGCGCGACCTCGGCACCGCGCCGCTGACCCTGCTCGGCATCGCCACCATGACCGGCGCCGGCATCCTGGTCGGCGTCGGCATCGCCCTGGAGCACACCGGCGGCGGCGGCCTGCTCTTGGTGCTGGCCCTGAATACCCTCCTGGCCATGCTCTCGGCCATGAGCTACGCCGAACTGGCCTCGGCCATCCCCCGCACCGGCGGCGCCGCCAACTACGCCCGGGTCGCCTTCGGTCGCGGCTGGAGCTTCCTGGCAGGCTGGATCGAGTGGTGCGCGACCGCCTTCGCCGGCAGCCTCTACGCCTGGGCCCGCACTCTATGGCCTGCGCCTGGCCGCCGGCCTCGGCTGGCTGCCATGGGAACACCACGGCGGGCACCCCTCCGTCTCCGCCCTGGCGGTGCTGGTGCTGGCCGTGGTGATGGCCATCAACGCCGCCGGGGTCTCGGCCAGCGGCCGCCTCGGCGCCTGGATGACCTGGGGGCAGATCCTGTCCATGTTCGTCCTCGGCGGCCTCGGCCTCGCCCGGATCGTGGCCGACCCGGGCCGCCTCCGCCTCCTGGAGCCCTTCCCGCACCCGGCCAGCCTGGCGGTGCTGACCACCATGGGTATCATCTACGTCGCCTTCCAGGGCTACGTCGTCATCTCGCAGGCCGGCGACGAGAGCATCGACCCCCGGCGCAGCCTGCCGCGCGCCATCCTGCGGACCGCCCTCCTGGCCGGCGTCGGCTGCCTCCTGGCCGCGGTGGCGCTCCTGGCCGCCGTCAGCCCTGCCGACCTCGGCAGCGCCGTCACGCCGGCGCGCTGGGCCGCCTGGGTAGACCGCGTCGGGGGCCCCGACACTGTCCTGGCCGTGGCCATCGCCCGCCTGGCGCCGCGCCTCGGGCCGGTCCTGCTTGCCGTGACCGTCTTCGGCGGCGCTGCCGCGGCCCTCAACGCGGTGCTGTTCTCCGCCGCGCGGGCGCTCTACGCCATGGGCCGCGACCGCACGCTCCCGGAGGCCCTGGCGCGCGTCTCACGGCGCCGCCGCAGCCCCTGGGTCGCCATCGTCGGCACGGGGACCCTGATGGCAGCCCTGGCGATCCTGGTACCGACCATGACCGACATGGTCGCCCTGACCAGCGTCATGTTCCTCTGCCTGCTCCTGATCGTGAACCTGTCCTGCCTGCGCCTCCGCCGCCGTCACGGCGACGAGCTGAGCTACGGCTTCGTCATGCCGCTCTTCCCGCTCGTGCCGATCCTGGCCATCCTCGGCAACGCCGTCCTGCTGGTCTGCGTCGCCCGCGCCGAGCCCCTGGCCACCGCCACCGGCGCCGCCTGTATCCTCGTCGGCGGCCTGGTCTACCGCCTCTACGGCCGCCAGCACGTCGCCACCTCACGCGATGAGATCATCTCCTTCCGTGACACCGCCCCGGCCGCCAAGACCGGCTTCCGCATCCTGCTGCCGGTGGCAACGCCCGACGAGGCCCTCGAGCGGATCATGCCGACCATGCGCCTGGCAGAGGCCTTCCAGGCCCAGGTCGAACTCCTGCATATGGTCTCGATACCCGACCAGGTCCCCCTCGCCGATGCCGGACGCTACCTCGACGTCGGCCGCGAAGCCATGACTGAGGCAACCCTCTACCTGCGCTCGCGATTCACCTTCCACGAGAGCATCCGCTACTGCCGCACCCCGGCGCGCGGGATCCTCTCGGCCGCCCGTGAACACCAGACCGACCTCCTCATCCTCGGCTGGCGCGGCCGGACTTCACGCACCGATGTGCTCTTCGGCACCACCCTCGACCCGATCCTCGAACAGGCGCCCTGCGACACGATCGTCCTGCGCGGCTGCAACCAGCGCAGCTACCGACGCGTCCTGGTGCCCTTTACGGATGGCCCCGATGGCCACCTCGCCCTGCGCCTCGCCGGCCTCCTGGCCGACCCCGCCGAGGGCCGCATCCGGGTCCTCACCGTGGTCCCGCCGGGCCAGGCTGCCCCGGTCCTCGATGCGGCGGTGGACCGCCAGGCCGACGCCCTCGCTCTGCCGCGCGACCGCGTCACCACCGAGATGCGCGTCAGCCGCGACCTCTTCGGGGCCCTGGCCGAGGCCAGCGCCGAGGCCGACCTGGTCATCGTGGGCGCAACGCGGTCACGGGGCGTCAGCCGGCTGGCCCTGCGGCCCCCGGCCGAGGTCCTCTCGCAGCGCTTCACCGGTGCCCTGATCATGGTGCGCGCGGCCGGGCCGATGGCCTCCTGGCTGAACCGCTGGCTCTGACAACAACGCCGGCCTCTGCGCCGCCGGCACCGCGACGAGGGCAGGCCAAAAGGGAGCCCCAACGATGACGACCAGCATGGCGACCGGCACCCACCTCTTCTGGTTCTCCGGCACCGGCAACTCCCTGGCGGCCGCACGCGCCCTGGCAGCAGCCCTCGGCGAAACGCGCCTCTTGCCGGTGACCGCGGCGCGGCGCCGGCCGCCAGCGCCGGCGGCTGTCGTCGGCGTGGTCTTCCCGGTCTACGCACTCGGACTGCCGCAGGCGGTCGAGCGCTTCCTCGAGACGATGCCCCTCGCACCCGACGCCTACCTCTTCACCGTGGCCACGGCCGCACGCACGCCGGGCGCGGTGCATCGCATCGCCGACGATATCCTGAGACGACGCGGTGCCAGCCTGGCGGCCGGATGGACCCTGCGCATGCCGGGGAACTTCGCCCCGGTGAACCGCAGCTTCGCCTGGGGCGGCGACAGCGCCCTCCTCGAGCGGGCCGCCGCACGCATCGCCGGGATCGCCGCGGCCGTGCGGGCGGGCCAACGCGGCCTCCGCGAGGACAGCATGGCGCCCCTGGCCTGGCTCGGACAGCGTATGCGCCACGAGACTCAGCGGCAACTGGCCCACACGGCAAGGCACTTCACCGCCAGCCGGCACTGCACCGCCTGCGGCCTCTGCGCCACTGTCTGCCCGGTGGGCAATATCACCATGGAAGAGGATGCGCCGCGCTGGGGCGACCGCTGCGAGGCCTGCAGCGCCTGCCTGCAGTGGTGCCCGGTCGACGCTATCCGCATGCGCGGCCTCGGCGCCAACCGCCGACGCTACCACCACCCCGCCATTCGCGCTCAGGATATCGCCGAACAGGCAGGCGACGCCGGCGAGGCGACCCCGCCCACGGCGCCCTGACAGCGCGCGACGGCCCGGCATGGGCCTCGCCCGCTGGAGTGACCCGGCGGGACAAGACACGGTGACGTCATCAGGCGGGCCCCTGAACACCACCGGCAAGGGGGTCGGCCGCGCCGCCGGTGCGTGAACCGGGTCCACGGGCGGCGCGGTGGACCTGCTCAGCACCCCACCCTCACCGCCATGCCCATGCCTCGGCCGGCTGGGTCCCAGACCTCAGTCGGCGATGTACGACCAGTCGCGGTACTTCGTGACGCCCGGCGAACTGACATGACCATCGGCCCAGAGGGCGTTGTACTTGCCGCCATGGCGGTTGCTGGCGCGGGTGCTGGTGTAGTCCGTTGGCGAATTCAGGACATCCTGATTCGGGTTGAAGCCGCTTGCCACGGCCGGACTGTAGGGCCCCGCGTAGAGATTCTCGTCATCGATGAAGACCAGGGTGCCGCTGGTGTTCTCGATGCGCGCCCGCGCCAGCCCCGCATCGAAGTTCGGCGTGATGCTGACGAAGCGGCTCTGGTTGTAGCCGTAGGTGCAACTGATACTCCAGTCGAAGCCCTGTCCGGCGATACTCGATGGGCAGGTCCACACCTTGGCGTCCTTGGTGTACGGATGGAGCAACTCGGGCGTGTGCCAGTAGCCGGCCGACTCGCCGGCGGTGACCAGGTACAGGGGCGGCAGGCGCTCGCCCTCCTGGTCGTCGATGTACATCACCCAGGCCAGGCTGATCTGCTTCAGGTTGTTCTGGCAGCTCGACTGACGCGCTTTCTCGCGCGCCTGCGACAGCGCCGGCAGCAGCATCGCCGCCAGGATCGCTATGATCGCAATCACCACCAGCAGCTCAATCAGAGTAAAACGCCTCGTCGCCATGATGTTCCCTCACATACGACCCTGACAAACGCCAACCACTGCAGGCATGGGACTCCTGTCCGCGCCCGCGGCCCGACCGCCGGATCGGGCGGCACCCGCGACCGCGCCACACCCTATACCTTAATTAACCCGAAGCCACCCCGCCGGCGCGGTCAAGCAGGTCCGCGGCGCCCCGGAGATGCCGAGCCGACGCTCGGCGCTCCCAGGGGAGCGGCTGGGGACAGCCGCAGCCGCAGCCCACCCCGCCGGCACGGCCACGTAGGTCCACGGCGCCGGCCGGTGCCCTCGGTGTCCCTTGAGTCCCTTGAGTCCCTTGAGTCCCTTGGGTCCCTTGTCAGCCCAGGCCGACGCCATCGCGCCTACTCGTGGGCCTCGATCAGCGTCTGCAGGAGCGGTATGTCGTGGAAGCCGAGGGCGCCGGCCATGTTGGCGATCGCGAGGCGCTCGGCATCGCTGACGGCGCGCAGACGCCCGAGCATGCCGTGATGCGAGCTCTTGGCCACGTCCATGGCCACTGCGAAGATCATCATGCGCAGCCGGTCAGCGCGGTCTCGCGGCAACGCGAAGAGGTGCGCATTGAGGCAGCTCAGGGCGGCGCGCAGCACCCCGCCCTGGGGACGCTGGTAGGCGAAGTTCTTGTAGAGGAACTGCCGCGCCGCCTCGCTCATGCAGAGGCAGTCGGCCTCGTCGCAGTCACAGCGGTGGCTCTCGGCAATGGCCTCCAGTTCCTTCATGTCGGCCTCGCCGTCGGCCCAGGCCACCAGCGCCGCCGGCACCAAAAACAGCGCCGTGATGTCGCTCGGCTCCAGGCCCATCTCCCGCAGTGCCGATTGCAGAGCTGCATCCATATGCCCGACCTCCCTCAAAGATGCCCCGCCGCGTCGGCGCCGGCGGCCTTCGCAGCCGTTTCCGCACCGTAGGAACTCCGCACCAGCGGCCCGCTGACCACCGCCGCAAACCCGTAGTCACGGCGCGCCACCACCTCCCACTCCCGGAATTCCTCCGGGGTGACATAGCGCTGCAGGGGCCAGTGCGCCGGCGTCGGGGGCAGGTACTGCCCCAACGTCAGCACGCTGACGCCGCTCTGGCGGAGGTCACCCAGTGCCGCCCGAATCTCGTCAGGGCCTTCACCCAGGCCCAGCATCAGGCCGGACTTCACCCGCGTCGGACGGCCCGCCGCGGCACTCTGACTCGCGGCGTACGCCAGCACCCGCAGGCTGCGGCGGTAGTCGGCGCGGTTGCGCAGGAGCGGAGTCAGCCGCTCGGTGGTCTCCAGGTTGTGGTTGAAGACATCCAGGCCGGCCTCAAGAACGGTGTCAACACTGCTCAGCAGACCCCCAAAATCCGAGGCGAGGAGCTCGACCCCCACCGCCGGGAGGGCCTCATGCAGGGATCGCACCACCGCCGCCAGGTGCGCGGCACCGCCGTCGGCGAGGTCGTCGCGCGTCACGCAGGTCAGCACCACAAACCGCAGACCCAGACGCCGCACCGCCTCCACCACCCGCGAGGGCTCGGCCGGATCGGGGGGCAGCGGCGCGCCGTGGTCCACCGCACAGAAACGGCAGTGACGCGTGCAACGATCGCCGAGGAGCAACAGCGTCGCGGCCTGACGGCCCCAGCACTCGCAGAGGTTCGGGCAACGCGCGCTCTCGCAGACGGTGTGAAGGTGGAGCTCGCGCAGGAGGCCACGGACCTCATGCCGAGCCCGGCCGCCATCAAAACGCGACCGCAGCCAGGCCGGCAGACGCGGCGAGGCAGGCGTGGCTGACGTGTCCGGTGATTCGGCCATGGGGACGTACCGCTGTTCTTGTCTTCCGGGCCGCCCGACAGCATTGTCGGCGCCCCCGGCGGTTCGTCGGCACTATAGCCGCCATGGCCGGCACCGGCCACCCCGGCCACCGGACGCTCAGAGCTGCTTGAAAGCCCGGTTCTGGCACCCTTTCAGGGTGCGTGGTTCGTGGGATCGCGTTTCTCCGGGGGTCGTGCTCTCGCGCGACCCCCGGCTGCGATCTGACACCCCTCCAGGGTGGCCAGGCGAGCGCTGACGCGATCTTCGATCGGCCCTGCCGGACGCTCGGACCGGTCGGACCGGTCAGACGCTCCCACTCGCCCGCGGGTGTTGGGCGTTCCTCCCCCGCCCTCCGTGGGCGTTGAGCGTTGAGCGTTCGGCGTTCCCTCCCCCGCCTTCCCCCACGGCCGCACCGTCCGCCGCCGCACTCCCTCTGCCGCCTCTCCCTTTCCGCGTGCTCCGTGTGCTCCGTGGGCGTTCCTCCCCATCTCCCTCGCCTTCTTCGCTCCCCCCCTTCCCGTTCCACTCCCCCTTTCGTGCCTTTCGTGCCTCTCGTGGTTAACTCCCCTCCTCTCTCCTTATCCTCCTCGCCCCCTCCCCTCCGTGTCGTCCGTGTGTTCCGTGGGCCGTTCTTCCCCGTCCCCCGCTTCGCCGCCGGATCCCCATCCTCCTCGCCCCCTCCCCTCCGTGTCGTCCGTGTGTTCCGTGGGCCGTTCTTCCCCGTCCCCCGCTTCGCCGCCGGATCCCCTCCCCCATCCGTGTCCATCCGTGTTCATCCGTGGTTCTCTCCTCCCCCGAAAATCGGCCTCGGTGTCTTGCGTCAGGCCGCCTCGCGGGCGATAGTATCCGCTCACCTTCTCCGGGCCGGCGCCCGGAGCGCCGCCCCGCCGGGAGTCAGGCGCAACGGCCACCCCTCCCGTCGCCGTGCCATGAAGGTCCCGGCAGCCTCCAGGTGCCTGCGACAAGGATTGAGCCGTCGATGATCTACGACAAGAATCACGCCCTCATCGAGACCGCCATCCCCGGCCTGCCGGCACCGCGCCGCGGCAAGGTCCGCGACATCTACGACCTCGGCGACCGCCTCCTCCTGGTGGCCACCGACCGCATCAGCGCCTTCGACTGCGTCATGCCCAACGGCATCCCCGACAAGGGCCGCGTCCTGACCGGCATCTCGCGGCTGTGGTTCGAGCGCTTCACCTGGATGCCCAATCACCTCATCAGCATGGACGTCGCCGACTACCCGGCGGCGGCCCGGGCCCGCGCCGCCGACCTGCAGGGCCGCTCGATGCTCGTCAAGAAGGCCCGCGCCCTGCCCGTCGAGTGCATCGCCCGCGGCTACCTCGTCGGCTCGGGCTGGAAGGAATACCAGAAGTCCGGCATGGTCTGCGGCATACCGCTGCGCCCGGGCTACGCCCAGGCCGACAAGCTCGACGAGGCCGTCTTCACCCCCTCCTGCAAGGCTGAGATGGGCCAGCACGACGAGAATATCACCTACGAGGAAGTCGTGCGCACCACCGACGCCCGTACCGCCGCCGCCCTGCGCGACCTCACCCTCCGGCTCTACTCCGAGGCGCGCGACTACGCCGCCGGCCACGGCGTCATCATCGCCGATACCAAGTTCGAGTTCGGCCTCGACACCGATGGCACCATCATCCTCATCGACGAGGTCCTGACCCCCGACTCGAGCCGCTTCTGGCCGGCCGAGTCCTACGCCACCGGCCGCAACCCGCCCAGCCTCGACAAGCAGTTCGTCCGCGACTACCTCGACAGCATCGGCTTCAACCACCAGCCGCCGGCGCCCGTGCTCCCCGACGAGGTCGTCGCCAAGACCCGCACCAAGTACCTGGAAGCCTACCGCGCCCTCACCGGCCGCGATCTCTAAGACTCGCCCCGAACCCGTATCTCATCACACCCCCAACCCAACGGAGGACTGCACGCCATGGCCGTCGCGACCAAGAACCGCAAGCTGTTGAACTGGGTGGCAGAAGTCCAGGCTCTCTGCAAGCCTGACTCCGTCGTCTGGTGCGACGGCACTCAGGCCGAGTACGACCGCCTCATGGGCCAGCTCGTCGCCGCCGGCGCCGCCATACCGCTGAACCCGGCCAAGCGCCCGGGCTCGGTCCTCTTCCGTTCGGATCCCTCCGACGTCGCCCGCGTCGAGAACCGCACCTACATCTCGACCCGCACCCGCGACGAGGCCGGCCCGACCAACAACTGGGTCGACCCGGTCGAACTGAAGAAGACCATGAGCGGCCTCTACGACGGCTGCATGCGCGGCCGCACCATGTACGTCATCCCCTTCTCCATGGGACCGATCGGCTCGCCCATCGCCAAGATCGGCATCGAGCTGACCGACTCGATCTACGTCGTCTGCAACATGCATATCATGACCCGCGTCGGCGACCGCGTCATCGAGACCCTCGGCGCCGATGGCGAGTTCATCCCCTGCCTGCACTCGGTCGGCGCCCCCCTCAAGCCCGGCCAGAAGGACGTCACCTGGCCCTGTGCTCCGATCGAGCAGAAGTACATCTCGCACTTCCCGGAAGAGAACCTCATCTGGTCCTACGGCTCCGGCTACGGCGGCAACGCCCTCCTCGGCAAGAAGTGCCTGGCCCTGCGCATCGCCTCCGCCATCGCCCGCCGCGAGGGCTGGATGGCCGAGCACATGCTCATCCTGCGCCTGACCAACCCCGCCGGCCGGCAGTTCCACATCGCCGCCGCCTTCCCCTCGGCCTGCGGCAAGACCAACCTGGCCATGCTCCAGCCCACCATCCCCGGCTGGAAGTGCGAGTGCGTCGGCGATGACATCGCCTGGATGAAGATCGGGCCCGATGGACGCCTCCGCGCCATCAACCCCGAGGCCGGCTTCTTCGGCGTCGCCCCGGGTACCAGCTACAAGTCCAACCCGATGGCCATGCGCACCATCACCAAGAATACCATCTTCACCAACTGCGTCCTGACCGACGATAAGGACATCTGGTGGGAAGACATGGATGAGCCCTGCGCCCACGGCATCGACTGGAAGGGCAAGGAGTGGACCCCCGGCCAGAAGGACGCCGAGGGCAAGAGCATCAAGGGCGCCCACCCCAACGCCCGCTTCACCGCCCCCGCCAGCCAGTGCCCGGTGATCTGCCCGGATTGGGAAGACCCCCAGGGCGTGCCGATCGATATCTTCATCTTCGGCGGACGCCGTACCAGCGTCATGCCCCTCGTCCACGAGGCCCTCAACTGGGACCACGGCGTCTACATGGGCGCTGCGCCGCGACCCCTTCGCCATGCTGCCCTTCTGCGGCTACAACATGGCCGACTACTGGGCGCACTGGTTCGAGATGGGCGACAAGCTCGGCAGCAAGGCCCCGAAGATCTTCTACGTGAACTGGTTCCGCAAGACCTCCGACGGCCGCTGGCTGTGGCCTGGCTTCGGCGAGAACAGCCGCGTCCTGAAGTGGATGTGCGAACGCGTCGAGGGCAAGGCCGGCGCCGTCGAGACCCCCATCGGCATGATGCCGCGCCCCGAAGACCTCGACGTCAAGGGCCTCAACGTCAGCGCCGCTGACCTGAAGGAACTCCTGCGCGTCGACAAGGATGCCTTCCGCAGCGAACTGCCCGACGTCGAAGAGCACTTCAATCAGTTCGGCAAGCGCGTCCCGGCCCGCATGCGCGCCGAGCTCGAGGTCATGCGCAAGCGCCTGGCCTGATCCCTGGTCCGAAACGGGCCTGCCCCGCGCAGGCCTGAGCAAGCCCCACCAAGCCGCCTGCCGGAGTTCACCCCTCCGGCAGGCGGCTCTCCTTTTTCCCCCCCGGCGCCGCCTCGGGCGGCGCCGCGGATCGGCGCGGCGAAGCCGCCGCCGGCAGACACAGGCGAGACGCCTGTGCCACTCTGGGGGCGGGACGCGGGGAGTCAGGAGGTCAGAGGTCAGGAGGTCAGAGGTCGGAGGTCAGAGGTCGGAGGTCAGAGGTCGGAGGTCAGAGGTCGGAGGTCAGAGGTCGGAGGTCGGAGTCCGGAATTCCGGAAACACCGACGCACCGTCCACCGACGCACCGACGCACTCCCCCTTCCCCCCTCTCCCTCCCCCTTCCCCCTCCCCGCTCTCCGCTTTCCCCCACAGACGCACCTACGCACCGACGCACCGACGCACTCCCTCTTCCCCCTCCCCACTCTCCGCTTTCCCCCACCGACGCACCGACGCTGTGGCGGGCGGCTTGGAAGTGGGCCAAAATGGTCGGTGTGAGTGGCCCCGGCGGGCGGGGTTGTCGGCCTGTGTCGGCCCCGGGGGCGGATAGGGTTGCGGCGACACTGCC
>JAGVUW010000059.1 GCA_019136035.1 Verrucomicrobiota bacterium
CACGCGCCGCATGGCGGCTCGTGAACAGGCCACCCTTCGGGCTTCGACGCGAGGCACTTGCGGCCTCTTGCTCAGGGCTAACCTTGAGCAAGCGGCGCACCGCGACGCGCGTCGGAACTTGCGCCGCAGTACATTGCGGCGCAAGTGGATGGTGAGCGAAGCATCCGCGCTTCGCGAATAATCCAGGTTAGGCGCCGCGCTGCAGGGCCTCGACCTGGCCACGCAGGCCGTCGACCAGGCGCACCGACGGCCGCGGCAGCCCGGCCGCCGCGATGGGGTCGAGGTCGTAGATGCGATGGCAGAGGAAGGAGACGTGCTCCGGATGGGCCTCGCGGTAGCCCTGCACCGGGACTTCCTCCACCTGCAGCGGCTGGCCCAGCAGGCGGGCGATGTGCTCGTAGTAGGTCACCGACTCGACCACGTCCGGCCCGGCCGTGTTGAAGATACGGCCGTGCGCGCGCGGTGCGCCGGGGCAGGCCAGGGCGATGCGCGAGAGGTCCTCGGCGTGGATCGGCTGCTGCAGGTAGTGACCGCCGCCGACCAGCCGCAGCGTCTCGCCGCGGCCCAGGCGCGCCAGAAGCTCGGGGTCGCGGCCGTGGCAGGGCAGGCAGCCGAGCTGCGAGCCCGGGCCGTAGATGTGGCACGCCCGCAGCGTCGTCCAGGTCATGGCGCCGCAGTCGGTCGTCAGGAGCTTCTCCTCACAGCGGCGCTTGTGGGCGCCGTAGGTGTCGTTGCGCAGGAAGCGCTGGTTCTCGGCCGGCTGCGGGACGGTGTCATGGCGGTCTGCCTGCAGGCCATGCACGCCCTCCGGCAGCGGCCGCTGGCCGCGCGTGACGACCCAGACCTCATGCCCGTCCCGCAGGGCCTGCCGGGCCATGGTGCCGCTGAGAAAACCGCTGCCGCCGATGATCAGGATCCGCATGGTCATGCTCCTCGACGACCGGCGCGCGGTCGTGCCGCCCGCGCCGCCGCCAGTTCCTCGACACTCAGGCCCTGCCAGTGTGGCAGTGCCAGAAGGTACTCCAGGAGCGCCGCCCCCGCCAGGGCGTCGTACTCGGCATCGTGCGGCGCCAGGCCGGGACAGAGCGCGCCCAGGCGCTCCGACAGGCCCAGGGCCCCGACCAGCTCCTCGAGGCGGTGACTCGGATGACGCGGGAAGGCGATGCGCGACAGCTCGAGGGTGTCGATCCAGGGCCCAAAGGCATGCAGCGGAAAGGCCTCCTCCAGGAGCCGCCGCTCGGTCGGCACATGATGCGCCACCAGGGGATGGCCGACCAGCCACGGACGCAGCGCCGGCCAGAGGTCGGCCAGACGCGGCGCCGCCGCCAGTTCGTCGCGGAGCATGGCGTGGCGGCCCGGGGCGTACGGGTTGAAGGGCCGCCTGCCGACCTGCAGGAGGGTCACGTAACGCCGCGACGGATCCAGCCTACCCCCGGAAACCACCGTCATGCCGAGCTGCCAGGGCTCGTCCGGGTGGCCCCGGAAGCGCCCCGTGCACTCGAAGTCGATCACTGTGAACGTCGCCGCTTCTGCCAGCATCGCCGCCTCGTCATACCACGCATGCCGCCCGCTGAGCGGCGCCCGGAACGCTCCCCGCCCGGGTTGCGGCACTATAGCCAGGTCGCCGACGCCGGCCAAGTCAGGTCGCGCCAGCCGGGCACGATCGCGGGCGCCCACAGCGCCCGGTGAGCGACCGGCGCCTTGCTCCGGGCATAACACGGGCAAACATCACTCGCGAGGCCTTGGTAAGCTCACGATGAGAGCTATGGCCACGAGGCTCAGGGGATTTTCACCGCAGAGGACGCCGGGGGACGCAGAGGGGGGAGCGCCAGAAGACGTTGCGGAGCCATGCGTGGGCTGTCGTGGCGGCTGTCCCCAGCCGCGACCGGCGCGACGATCCCCCGCCCGCCGATCTCCGCCGCCCGGACTCCCAGACCCCGACGGTGTCACCGGCGACCGCGCCGGTCCGCCCTCCACCCCCGTCCACGATGTCCATCATGTCCACGACGTCCACCGCCGCACCGCCCCCCCCGACTCCTACAACCCACCGCTCTGCCGCAAAGAAGCGCAAGAGGCGCAAGAGAGACACGGGGATAGGCCTCCACGCAACACCCACGCCGGCCCCGTGCGCTTCGTTGCGGCCGCTGCTACCCTCCGGTTCTTCCAGGCCCTGCTACTCGTCCCACTTCTGGCAAGTGACAAGTATCCAGGCCGCTAACATGTAATTGGAGGACCGACCCGCGAACGACGGAGAGAAGGCGGGAAACGGTACATTCATCCAGGCCGCCTATCGATCCCTTTCGGGTTGGCGGTCACAGTCGCTGATGGACAGGCATCTAGGAGCCCCAAAGGAACCTTGTGAAGGCAGTTGCCTGCTTCCGTGCCGCCACCTATCTTGTCCAGGTGATGGTCGGGCTGCGAGGGGCAACCTGCCTGGATACGTTCCGGTGAGCTGTGGAGATGGCC
>JAGVUW010000479.1 GCA_019136035.1 Verrucomicrobiota bacterium
CCCCCACCGCCCAAGCCTGTCGCCGCCCCGGCGCATCGGCCATATCGAGATCCCCGCCGAGACCGACGCGACTGGCTCGCGCCGCGACGGCGCGGATTTTCCCGGCCTGCGCGCCACGATTCTCCCGGAACCCGGACGCCTGGCGCTCACTCTGGAGGCACCACCCACCACCGGCCTCAGTGACATCCACGTGCGCTTCCGTCTGCCCCTCGCTTTCCAGCCCGGCGTGGTCACCCGCACCGCCACCGCCCTCCCCGCCGGAGAGACCATCACCCTCACCGCCGACATCCCTGCACCGCACCCGGACCCCGCCTGGACGGCCGGACCGCGCTACTGGGTCGCCGAGATCAACGCCACCCTCGCCCAGGAGCCGATCCGACTCTTCGTCACCCGCCTGCAGCCCTGAGCTGCCCCGCGGTCCTGCACGCCCCCTTGCACGCCTCCCCATGGGGCGGTAGAATCGCTCGGGAGACGTGACGGGTACTGACTGAAGCGGGGAGGCTTCGCCATGCAGGCGCCATCGGCAAGGCCGCGGCAGGCCGCGGCCGTACCGTCCTCTGTGGGTCCACGGCATGCCGTGGACCACCACGGCAACCTCCGCCTCCAAGGCTGGGACTACACCAGCCCGGGGTGGTACTTCCTGACCCTCTGCACCCAGAACATGCGCTCGGTCTTCGGCACCGTCGTCAACGGGCGCATGGCCCTGAACGCATCGGGCACGATCGCGGAGCAGTGCTGGCGCAAAATCCCGGCGCACTTCCCGCGCGCCGTCCTGGACGAGTTCGTGGTCATGCCCAACCACGTCCATGGGCTGCTGCGTCTGGTTGGGGCCGCGGCGGGTCGTGACCGCGTTCTGGAGGCCTTCGGCAAGCCGGTGGCCGGCTCGGTGCCGACCATCCTGCGCTCCTACAAAAGCGCGGTGACGCGTGCGCTGGGAGAGAGGCCATGGCAGAGCCGCTTCTATGACGTGCGGCCGCGCGATGCGGCCGCCCTCGAGACCATCCGCGCCTACATCCGCCACAATCCCGAGAGCTTCGCCGCGGTGATGCAGGGCACCGAACCCAAGTACCTCGGCAACCGCGCCCTGCTCGACATGCCGAAGGTGGGCTTTCTTGCCTCGCGCAGCACGGCTGAACGGCATGGCCACCTGCCGCTCGGGCCCGACGAGGTCGTCATCTCCGGCTTCCTGTCACCCATGGAGCAGGCCGTGTTCAAGGCCTGCCTGGCCCACCGGCGCCCGATGATATGGGTAACCCCCACGGCATGCCGTGGGGCTACGGAGGACCCCCGCGGCAGTGCCGCGGGGGTGCCGCCGGAAGCGCGCCATCCCACGGCCGCCCTCCCGTGGCCCCACGGTGTGCCGCGGGGCCTGATGGTCGCGCCCTTCCCTGACGCCCCCGACACCCCCAACGCCCGGCGGGCCGTCTGGTGCAACCAGTACGTCATCGAGCACTGCGACCGCCTCGTGATCGGACACCTCAACCCCGACGGCATGCTCGCCTGCCTCCTCTCCGAGGCAGACCCACAGAAAGAGATCGTGTATCTGTAGCCCCGTGGCCGCCCCTTCCGTGGCCCCACGGCATGCCGTGGGGCTACAGAAGCCCCCCCGGCGCCGCCGCGGGGGGCCGCCGCAAGCACGCCCTTCGTGCCCCACGGCATGCCGTGGGGCTACAGAAGCCCGCGGGGGGCCGCCGGCAGCACGCCCTTCGTGGCCCCACGGCATGCCGTGGGGGGGGCTACCACAGGGTCGCGGTCAGGACCGAGGCACCGTCTTCCTGGCGGATCTGCCACTCGATGCCGGCGAGGGCCTCCAGGAAGCGCCGGTCGTGGCTGACCAGCAGGAGGGCGCAGGGGCAGTCGCTGAGGGCGTCTTCGAGGCACTCGATGCTGGGCAGGTCCATGTGGTTCGTCGGCTCGTCCATGACGATCAGGTGCGGTCCCTTGGCGATGCCGATGGCCAGGAGGATCTTGCGGATCTCGCCGGGGCTGGGCTCGTCGCTCTCGAGGAGCCGCTGCGGCCGCGACCCCAGTCGGCTGACGATGGTCATGATGCGTCCGAGCTGCTCTTTGGGCAGCGCCGCGACCTCGGCGAGGATCTGTCGTGACTCCTCGGCAGAGATCTCCTGGGGGACATGGACGACGCGACCTGGCTCGATGTCGAGCCGCTGGAGGAGGTGTCGCACGAGGGTGCTCTTACCGCTGCCGTTCGGGCCGGTGATGGCGATGCGGTCGGCGGGCCGCACGGCGAGGTCGGGGAAGCGCAGGCAGCGCGTGCCGTCGCCAAGCGGCAGGCTCCCGGCCGGGATGCGGCAGAGGAAGGCCCGCTGCGAGCGGGCGCTCTCGTCGAGCCAGATGCCCATCTCGTAGACCTTCTTCACGCGGATCCCGGCGCGCTCCTTCTCGGCCCGTCCGACGCGGCTGCCGAGCTGAGCGACGAGCTTGCCGGCAAAGGCGTCCTTGCCGGTGAGTTTGGCGAGGTTGCGCATGGCGCGGCCGTCGTGGTCGTTCGCCGGCGGCTTCTTCTGCTTGGCCTGGCGGTTCTTGGCGGCGAACTGGTCGGCGGCCTCACGGCGGCGCTGCACGCCGCGGCGGAGGCGCTCGACGGCGTGCTTAGCCTCGTCGTCACGGCGGCGCGTGCTCTCCTGCTCGAGACGCGACTGCTCGGAGCCGGCGCTCACCCCGCCCGGGCGCATGGCGGCGTCGGGCGGATCGATGAACAGGCACTGGCCGCAGAGGTCATCCAGGAGTTCGCGGTCGTGACTCACCAGCAGCCCGACGCCGCGGAAGCCCCGCAGCGCCGCGATGAGGAGATCGCGCGCCGCGGCGTCGATGTGGTTGGTCGGCTCGTCGAGAGCCAGGACATCCGGCTGACGCCACAGGGCCACGCCGATCTGGGCGCGCTTGCGCTCGCCGTGACTCAGACTGGACCAGCGACCCGCCCAGTCGGAACCCACCGCCAGGCGCTGACGCAGCACCGCCGCCTCGCGGTCCGACGCCTCGGCGAACTCGGCGAGGCCATCGGGAGGGTCGTCGGTGCGCTGGGCGCAGTACAGCGCCGAGCCCAGGTGATGCACCGTGCCGCTCTGCGGCGAGAGGTCGCCGACCGCCAGCTTCAGAAGGGTGCTCTTGCCAACCCCGTTGGCGCCGACAATGCCGGTCCAGCCGGGCGGGAAGTGCGCCTCCAGACCGACCAGCAGCGGCCGGGTCATGGTCGAATAGGTGAAGGAGACCTTCTGGAATCGGAGAAACCCGGCGCACGCCGGATGCCGTCACCATCCTGCGCGGGCCGAGTCACGCACGCTGCCCCCATGGCCTTGACTCGCGCCCCCCGGCCGCTATGGTCCGCGGCAGCGCGGCGAGACGCCGCGGCCCGGCAGCCCTCAGGACCCGTGATCACGATGACGTCACCCACGACCCATCCCCTCGACACCAGCGCCCTGCGTCAGGATATCGCTGATCTGGTGCGTGCCAACATCGACTACCTCGCCTGCCGCTGGGAGGCCAAGGGCCGGCCCGAGTGGCTCGATACCAAGGTCGACGTCGCCACCGGCAGGGATTTCGCCACGCGCGACCGCATCGGCACGGTCCATGGTCCGGACGTTGTCTACGGCTGGATCCAGGGCCGCGGCCTGGAGGCCCTCGCCGGCCACCGGCGCTGGCTCGGCGAGGCCGCCGAGCGTACCGCGGCGGCGCGGGACCTCGCGCCGCGCCTCGACGACTGCCTGCGTCGCCTCGGCGCCGCCCTGGAGCGCCGTCGCGCCGAACACGGCCGGCTCTTCTTCATGATGCGCGCCGACACCGGCGCACCGCTCTGCCTGGATGAGGCCGGACAGCTCGCGGCGCTGCCCCCCGGCGACCAGCCGCCCGGGTTCACCGACCTCTTCTACAGCAAGGGCCTCGCCGCCGCCGGGAGTGCCCTCGGCGAGGCATCCTGGGTGCAGGCCGGCAGCGGGCTCTTCCGCGACACCGTGCAGGCCATCATGACGGGGCGTTTCGTCTCCGACCAGCAGCCGATGGATCCGCGCAACCCGGTACGGCCGGTCCCCGGCCGCCTCAGCCACGGGCCGGCCATGATCGCCATCGGCGGCACCGGCACCCTCCTGCAGATCACCCGCGACACGGCGTGGTGGGACGCCGGCATGGCCCTGGCGCGCCACATCGTGGCCCGGCACATCAGCCATGGCCAGTTCAACGGCCTCCAGGACGGCGACCTCGTCGAGTTCATCACCCCCGACGGCGCGCCCTACGACAGCGCCGGGGCCATCCTCTGCGATCCCGGCCATGCCCTGGAGTGGGTCGGCCTGACAGCCCGGCTGCTCTGGATCGGCGAGGCGGTCATCGGCCGCACGGCCGCTGTGATGGCGGCCCGGGAAGAGCTCCAGGCGGCCCTCCACGGCGTCTTCCGGCAGGCCTTCCGGATCGGCTTCAACGCGGCGGCGGGCGGCATCTGCAAGCTGGCCGACCTGCGCACCCGGCGCGTGATCAACGGGGATATGCCCTGGTGGAGTCTGCCGGAGACCCTGCGCGCCGCGGCTCTCCTGCGCCGGCTCTACCCGGACCAGGCCACGGCGGCCGCGGCAGCCCTCGGGCCATGCTGGCGGGCCCTGGAGCGCTACCTCAGCCCGGCCGCCGGACGCCTGGCGGTGCAGACCCGCGATGCCGCTGGACGCACGGTCGCGGTGATACCCGCCTGCCCGGATGCGGACCCGTGCTACCACACCGGCCTGAGTCTGATCGATGCATGGCGCGCCCTCGACGCGGCCCGCCCCGGGCGCTGACCGCGCCCATTCAGGATCCCCGCACCGGTCCCGGTCAGGCCGCCGCGCGCTCGGTGGTGGCCAGCACCGGCGGCATGGGGCAGCCCAGGACGGCCGCGATGGCGCGCAGGAGTTCGGCCTCGTCGACCAGCACCCGGCGGTCGTGCAAGACCGTGTCCAGGCAGGCCATGAGGACACGGCGGCGCAGGGGGAACGCCAGTTCGGCGAGCCGTGCGAGGGCCTGATCGACGGCCGCCAGGGTGCACTGGTCGGCGGGCAGCAACCCGGCCGCGGCGGCGGTGCCGAGCACCGCCGCGCCGGCGGCGAAGGCCGCCTCCGCCGCGGTGGCGTCGCCGCCGAGGTGGGCGAGGGTCGACAGGAGCAGCCGGCACTCGGCACGCACACCGGTCAGCGAGATGTGACGCACCGCGGCCGACGAGGCGGGCTCGAGCCAGCCGCGCAGGCGCTGATCAAGGACCGCCTGGAGGGCATACTCGAAGAGGTTGATCTCCTCGTCGGCCTCGGCCAGGCGGCGGGCCGTCTCCCGCAGGGCCTGCACCGCGGCGGCCGAGAGTCCTCTCAGGACGGGCAGGGCCAGATCCAGGACCGCGATGCGATGGCCGGCCGGCAGCGACGCCACCGGCGCCCGGAGTGCCTCGATGCGCGGCGACAGGCCGGCGAGGGCCGAGCGCGCCAGGGCGGCCTGCTGACGGCGACGAACCGCCTCAGCGGGGTCCATGAGCAGGCCTAGGATGAGGGCCTGGGCGTCACCGGGGCGCTGCAGCGCTTCGGCGATCTCGGAAGGCAGGCCGCGCCGCAGGCGCTCGGCAAACTCGAGATGGGCGGGCGTCGGCGCCCCCACCTGGTCGACCATCCCCATCGCCGACGGCGCGGTCGCGCGCGTCTCCGCCGTTCTGCCGGCGCCGGCGGCCAGGCCCGCGACGGGCGCCGTGCGGTCGACGACGTCGTCGGCGGCGGCCGCTGCCGCGGCGGCCGCCATCTGGCCGTCGAAGCTGGGGTCCAGGCGCCGTATGCGCACGACCAGAGGCGGGTGGGTGGCCATCAGGCCGGCCCAGGCCGAGCCGAGGGCATTACCGAAGAACAGGTGGCTGGCCGCGGCGGCCTTCGGCTCATCGAGCCGCGAGCCCCGGCTCAGGCCGCCGATCTTCTTCAGAGCCCCGGCAATCCCGGACGGGTTGCGGGTGTACTGCACTGCCGATGCGTCGGCGAGGAACTCGCGCTGGCGGCACACCGCGCTCTGGATGAGCCGCGCGAAGAACACGCCGGCCGAGCCGATCACGATCAGCGCCAGGCCCAGCACCAGGACGCCGAGACGGACGGCGCCCTCGCCGCCCTTGCCGCGGTTGCTCGAGCGGGTGCGGACCTGCGTGGCGGCGCGCAGCAGGATGTGCCCCAGGAGGGTCAGCACCAGAATGCCGTGCAGCCAGCCGATCAGGCGCAGATTCAGCCGCATGTCGCCGTGCAGGATATGGCTGAACTCGTGGGCGATGACGCCCTGCAGTTCGTCGCGGCTCAGGGTCTCCAGGGAGCCGCGCGTGACCCCGATCACGGCGTCGGATGGGCTGTGGCCGGCGGCGAAGGCGTTGATGCCGCTCTCGGCCTCGAGGAGGTAGACGGGCGGTACCGGCGTCCCGGCCGCAATCGCCATCTCCTCGACGACATTGAGGAGACGACGTTGCCGCAGGTCGACAGTGTCAGGCGGGATGGGCACCCCGCCCAACATGCGTGCCACCGCCTCGCCGCCGCTGCGCAGCTCGGCCATCTTCACCAGGCTGCCAACGAGGATGACGCCGAAGGTGCCCAGGACTGTCCACGCAAGCAGGTTCGGATCCCAAAAGGGCAGCGCCATCGGCGCCTGGCTGCTCTTGCTCGCACCCACCCCGAGCAGCCCCCACACCGTCGCGTGGACTGCCAGGACAATCAGCACCACCGCCAGGCCGAAGTACACCAGCAGGAGACCGCTCCGCCGCCGAGCCTGATCCTGATGTGCAAAGAAGTCCATGCTGGGTCATGTCCGGCCGCCGACAGACGCGCCGACGGCGCCGGCCGTGCGCTGCCTCAGAAACTCACCTTGGGGGCTTCCTTCTCGGCGGGTGTCGTGACCTCAAAGAGCTCTGCCGGGCCGAAGCCGAACATGCCGGCGAGGATCACCGCGGGGAAGACCTCGCGGGCGGTGTTGTAGGTGGTCACGGCGTCGTTGTAGGCCTGTCGCGCGAACGAGATCTTGTTCTCAGTCGAGGTCAGCTCTTCCATGAGCTGCAGCATATTCTGGTTCGCCTTCAGGTCCGGGTAGGCCTCGGCCAGGGCGAAGAGCCGGCCGAGGACGCCGCCGAGCTGGCCCTCGGCGCCCATGAGGCCCTTCATCGCCGCCGGGTCGCCGGGGTTGGCCGCGGCGCGGGCATTGGCACTGACCGCCTGATTGCGGGCCGCAATGACCGCCTCGAGGGTCTCGCGCTCGTGCTTCAGGTAGCCCTTGGCGACCTCGACGAGGTTCGGGATCAGGTCGTAGCGGCGCTTGAGCTGCACGTCGATCTGCGCGAAGGCATTCTTGAAGCGGTTCCGGAGGGTCACCAGCTTGTTGTAGATGCCCGCCACCAGCAGGACGATCACAACCACGACTGCCAAGGTCACGATCAGGGGGATCATCGCGCCGTCTCCTTGTCACGTCACTGCCGAGGGCAGCCCTCGCCACGAAGGCGCCCGCCCATCCCGTACGAATCCGCGCCGGCCGCGTCAGCGACCGGCCGGAGTCGACTATACCCCCATCCGGGCCGGCCGGCCAGCCCGGTGCGGGGCCGACCGCGATGCCCCAGTCGAGTCGAGGCGGCTCGTACGGGAGATCGCGTCGTTATGCTGTCGATGCCGTTGCGGCTCGTGGGCGCGTTCGCGTCTGTGGACACTCGCGCTCCACACCGGTGGCGAGCGCTGTTTCGCCGTGCCATCTCCGGCGCGGCCGGGCGCCGGAGACCTTGCTGCAGCGGCGCGTGTCTTCCCGCACGGCACCGGGCTCGCCGCAAGCGGAAGGCCCCTGGTGACACCAACGGGAGGCCGACGGCAGAGCCGTAAGCCTGCCGCAAATCGGGGCTTCCGTCACTGGCAGGCAGCGGTCCGTGGAGGAAGGTCCGTCAGAGGTAGCGGATGCGGGTCTCCTTGAGGTGGCGGTCCTCGAGGCTCCGGGCGATGCGCTTCATGAGGTTGCGGCGGAGGTCCAGCTCGACCGGCACGCTGGGATCCTGGTGGGCCTCGTTGATGCGGGTGCCGACGAGGAACTGGATGACGTCGCTGTTAAGGAGGTAGTCGACGATGCGTGTGGCGGCATTGCGGCCGGGCCGTTCGGCGGTGCTGTCGGCCTCGAGCATATCGGCGACCCGGGCCAGGGTGACGGTGCCCTCGGTGATCAGGCTGACGCCGTCCATGGTCGAGGCCGGCGGCACCTCGTCATCGAGGTCGTCGAGCTCGACGCTGACGGGCCGGCCGAGTTCGCGCGAGACGATGCTGGCGGTGGTGCCGCCGCAGACGATGACATTCCCGGCAAAGCTGGCGACGGTCTCGGCCATGAGGCGGTCATTGCGGCGATCGAAGGGGGGCCCGGTGGCGACAAGGAGCCGCCGCGGCTGGCGGACGTAGACGACGGCGCAGGTGATATCATCGCGGGGGCGGCCCTCGTCATTGGCGGTGGCCAGATGCACGATGCGCCGGGCCAGGTCGCGGGCCGAGATGTTCGGGTTGCCGTGGATGAGCTTCTGGACAAAGCCGGCCACCGCATCGCGGCCCCAGCCCAGGGGCATGGCGTCGCGGCCCATGCCCGACTGGTTGACGCCGTCGGAGAAGAAGACGATGCGGTCGCCGACCTCGGCCGCGAACTCGGTGAAGTCCAGGAAGCGCTCGCGCGGGACATTCCCGACGCCCGGGGGGACGACAGTGCGCTGGGTCGGGCACTGCAGGAGCCGCTCGCCGCGCAGGATCAGGCAGGGCGGGTTCTCGTGTTCGATCAGGCGGACCTGGCGGGTGCTCTCGATGTCGACGATGGTGAAGGTCGAGTAGGCGATCTGGCGTTCGCTGCACAGCGGCAGGGTGTCCATGATCGTCCTGGCCGTCTGCTCGATGTCGGTGTCCTGAACCACGAAATCCAGGGCCATGCTGCTGGTCAGGGTCGCCAGGACATTGGCCTTGACGCCGCTGCCGAGGCCATCGGAGAGCACCGAGACGATGCGGCCTTCCTGGCGGACCTTGCGGGAGACGAAGACATCGCCAGCCACGGGCTGACCGTGTTTGGGCTCCTGCCAGGACTCGACCTCGATGAAAACATCATCGGCCATGGCTGCCGTCCTTGCCGTCCTTGCTGCCCCTGTCGTCCTTGTCGTCGGCGTCGCTCTCCCCCTGGCTGAACGACTCGATGATGGCATTGAGGCTGACCTGGCTCTCGGCGGCATTTTCGCCGAGGAGGAAGGCGATCTTCTGGACGGTCTTCATCTGCTGCCGGATGACGTTCTGGGCGCGTCGGATGATCTGGTCGCGCTGGACGGCCGGCTCGGTGATATCGCGCAGGATAGCGCCGGCGACGCGTCCGGCCTCGATCGAGATCACCGAGGTGGTGAAGACGCGGCCGTCATGCTTGATATCCCGGTAGAGGATGTCGCCGCCATTCTGCAGGACCTGCCGGAAGAGCTTGGCGAGGAAGGGCGCGACGCGCTCCAGGACGGCGCCCTCCATGCCGGGCCGGGCGTCGAAGACCTCGACGACCTCGGGGCCGAGAATCTCGGCGAAGCGCCGGTTGCACTCGACGACACTGAGGTCCTGGTCGACGATGACGACGCCCGAGGGCATGGCCTGAATCAGGGCATTGGCCTTCTTCTGGGCGAGTTTCCGCATGTAGGAGATGCAGGAGGTGGTCTCGGCGGTGCCGGCCAGGAGGGCCTGGGCGAACTCACGGCAGCCGGCATAGCCGCAGCCGCCGCAGTTCAGTTCGTCATCGATGCCGTGTTTGCCGATGCGCTCCAGGGCCGCGTGGATCTGCTGTTCCGTGAACACCGGCTCCTCGATCGGGTCGAGGCGGCGGTCGAGACGCGTCTCGACGCTGGCGGCGCGCGGCACCTCGTCCTGCGGATAGGGCGCCTGTTCGACCACGCGCAGACGCTTGACGACGGTGGCGGCCTGCTCCTCGGTCTGCGGGCCGTTGATGCAGCCGCCCTCACAGCCGAGGAGCTCGAGGAACAGCGGCCGGTTCAGGCGGACCTCCTCCAGATCGCGCAGGCCGCGGCGGACATTCTCGACGCCGCTGAGGGCCATGAAGCCGGCGTCGTGGACGGTGCAGTTGGCCTTGATGCCGGCGATCATGCCGCCGTCAACCGGGTAGAGGGCGCCCTCCTGAGCGGGCTTCGGCACGAAGACGTCGTCGGCCTCGGTGGCCACGGTGCGCGGGTTGATGCCGGCCTCCTGAAGGCAGCGCCGCAGGTCAGCGAAGGTCACCGCCAGGTCGAGGAGTTCCGGATGGCGGTCGGCCTCGAGTTTCTTGGCGATGCAGGGCCCAATGAAGACCACGGCAATGTCGTCGCCGAACTCGCGGCGCAGGAGCCGACAGTGCGCCAAGGCCGGCGAGGCCAGGTTGGTGACCAGGTGGCCATAGCGCGGCAGGTACTTGTAGACCAGGTCGACGACCACCGGGCAGGCCGACGAGAGCAGGATGCGCGGCGTCGGATCGGCACGGATGTCGGCGGCGACCGCGGCGGAGACCTCCTGCGCCCCCAGGGCCGTCTCGCTGACCGCCGTGAAGCCGAGCTGCTTCAGCGAACGCACCATCTGCGCCGGCGTCAGACCCGCGAACTCGCTGACGTAGGAGGGCGCCAGGCTGGCCACGACCCGCCGGCCCGAGCGCAGGAGCTGCCGCAGCCGGCCGACGTCGTCACGCACGCGCTTGGCGTGCACCGGGCAGACCTTGACGCAGTGTCCACAGGCCAGGCAGCGCTCGGGCATGACCATGGCGCTGCCGTTCTCGACGCGGATGGCCTTCACCGGGCAGTTGCGCAGGCAGGCACAGCAGTCCTGACACTCGTTACGGGCCGTGTAGATCGGATGCTGGAAGTTCATCCTGCGCCCTCCGACTCGGCGTGCCGGCGCAGGAGGTCCAGGCAGGCATTCGGGTCGACCTGTTCGTAGGCATGGCCGTCGATGATCAGATGCGGACCGAGGCTGCAGCGGCCGTGGCAGAGGCCGCCGCGCACCACGACGCGGGCCTCCAGGCCGCGCTCGCGCAGGAACTCGCGCACGACGTGGAGGTTCTGCTTGTTGCCCCGGGCGAAACAGGAGCTGCCCATGCAGATCTGGATCTCGTTCACGTTCGCTGCCCTCCTGAACCGGTGAACCGCCGGCCGGACCACGCGGCCCGGCCGGCCGGATCGCCCCCACGCGGTGGCGGCGCCGACGACGACGTCGCCGGTGCTGCCCCCGCGCCGGGCTGCGCCTTAGTGCCCCTGGCCGTGGGCACCGCAGCCCTTGCAGCCGGAGCCACAGCAGCCGCCGCTCTCCGCCGGCAGGCGGCCCTCGACCGCAGCCTGCACCGTCGCACGCGCCTGCTCGGCCGTGCAGCGCTCCAGGATGCGGCCGGCGACGCTGACCGTCGGGCCGCGGTCGCAACGCTCATGGCAGAAGGTGGCGCGAAGGTCGACACGGTCCGCCAGATTGGCATCCTTGACATAGACGAGGAGGTCCCGCAGGAGCTCCTGCGAACCGCGCAGGAAGCAGCTCGTGCCGACGCAGACTGTCACCGGGACCTTCTCGGCCGCGGTGGCGGCGTTGAGGGTGACGTCCTGGTCATGGATGCGGCGGCGGCTGTGGTAGTCCGTGTGCAGCATCTCGTGGGCCTTGTGGCCGCCGACCTCGCCGAGGACACTCTCATAGGCGGCCCGGATGAAGGGATTCTCCTGGCTCTTGTGGAGGTCCAGGCGCCGGTCGACGTTGTAGAGGCCCTCGGTGCGCTGCCGGCGGGCGCTCGGGTCGAAGGTCACCGGCTGGCCGGCGCCGCCGATGCAGCCGCCGGGGCAGGCCATGACCTCGATGATGTCGGCGTCGCTCTGGCCGGCCTTGACCTTCTCAGCGAGGGTCCGGGCGTTCTTCAGGCCGTGCACGACCTTGAGGCGCAGGCTCTTATCGCCGAGGCTGATGACGGCTTCGCGGAGGCCGTCCTCGCCGCGCAGGTCCTCGAACTCAACCTGGGCGAGGGTCCTGCCGGTGACCTTCTCGTAGGCATAGCGCACGACCGCCTCGCTGACGCCGCCGGAGTTGCCGAAGATGACGCCGGCGCCGGTCTTGAAGCCGAGGGGCAGATCGAGCGAGGCGGGCTGGAGCTGCTTGAACTCGATGCCGGCGGTCTCGATCATGCGGATCAGTTCCTGGGTGGTCAGGACGTGGTCGACGTCGGGCTGGCCATCGCGGGCGAACTCGGGGCGTTCCTTCTCGGCCTTCTTGGCGGTGCAGGGCATGATCGAGACAATCACCAGGTCGGCCGGGTCGACGCCGAGCTGCCCGGGGAGCATCTCACGGGCGAGGGCGCCGAACATCTGCTGCGGCGAACGGCAGCTCGAGAGATTCGGGAGGAGCTCGGGGTAGTACTGCTCGGCGAAGCGCACCCAGGCCGGGCAGCAGCTCGTGAACTGCGGCAGCTTCTCGCCCTTCTCGAGGCGGTGCAGGAACTCGGTGGCCTCCTCGACGACGGTCAGGTCAGCGCTGAAGGAGGTATCGAAGACCGCCGCGAAGCCCATGGTCCGGAGCGCCGCCACGATGCGGCCGGTCTCGTCACCGCCGGAGCCCAGGCCGAAGGCCTCGCCGACGGCGACGCGCACCGCCGGTGCGATCTGGGCGACGACCTTACGCTTCGGATTGGCGAGGTCCTTCCAGACCGCCTCGATCTCGGGCTTCGGCACCAGGGCGCCGGTCGGGCAGACGCGGGCGCACTGGCCGCAGAAGACGCACTCGACGCTGCCGAGGTCGTGCCCGAAGGCCGGCAGGACGCACGACTTGGCGCCGCGGTGCGCGAAGTCGATGGCGCCGATGCCCTGGACCTCGCTGCAGACGCGCACGCAGTCGCCGCAGAG
>JAGVUW010000811.1 GCA_019136035.1 Verrucomicrobiota bacterium
TACGCCGCGAGAGCAGGAGCTCCGCCGGTGCGTTCCCTCGCGCCATCGACACCTCGATGCAGCCCCGTCCCTCCAGCATTCCACCATTCCATCACTCCAATTCGTCAGTGCTGGTTGCCGCCGCGGGGCTTTGGCTTTCCGAGGTGGCCGGCGTATGGTGTAGACCGCGTCAGGATGCGGCCAGGGCCGGCCCCTCCGCAGCCTCGCCGCCCTGCCCCCGCGGGGGGGGGCGGACGGTGCCGGGCGCCACGGTGTCGTGCCCGATGATCGGAGGACCGCTTCGAAACCGCGATAGGAGCGCGCCATGACCACAGCCGAGCTGCTGCAGTTGTTCGAACAAGGCCGCCGCCGCTGCCACCTGGTCGGCAGCGAGTCGGCCGGCGTCGTCGTCGGCCTCGACCTCGAGGGCCGACTCTTCACCGCCCTGCATGGCGATATCCTGAACCGCGTCAACCCCGAGGCCTTTCTCGGGACCTGTACCCGCCAGCGCTACCTCAACCCCGGCGGCGACGGCCTCTGGCCAGCCCCCGAGGGCTCACGCCTGGGCTACGAGTACAGCACCGGCGCCTGGCGGGTGCCGCCCGGGCTCTCCTCGGCGCGCTTCCAGGTGACGGCCTCCGGTCCGACCAGCGCCGTGGTCCGGGCCGAGGTCGACCTGATCAACGCCCAGGGCCTCGGCGTCCCGACTGCCTTCGAACGGCACATCCGACTGGAGAACGCCCCTGACGCCCTGACCGTCCACGTGACCGAGGTCATCGAGTACCTCGGCGCCGGCGCCCACCCGCGCGAGACCCTCCTCCTGGCACCCTGGACCCTCTGCCAGTTCGACTGCGGCCCGGGCTGCGTGGCGCGTTTCCCAGACGCCGGCACGGGCTGCGTCTGGGACCTCTATGACCCGAGCGCCGACCGCCGCCACTGCCAGGATGGCATCTGGCAGGCCCAGACCGCCGGCGGGCCGCGCTTCCAGCTCGGCCTGGCGCCCGCCGTGGGCTACGTCGAGTTCGTCGACCCGCGGCGCGGACTGCGCGTACACCGCACCAGCGGCGCCCTGCCGGCCGGTCAGGCCTACGTCGACCTCGCCGATCGGCCGCCACAGCACGAGCCGGACGGCCCACCGATTCGCTTCAGCGTCTACAGCGACCCGAGCTTCTTCATGGAGATCGAGGCGGCCGGCGGCTGCCCGCGTGAACTGACACCCGGCTGCCGCCTCGAGTTGGCCGTGACCACCGTCTATGCCCGCGAGGGAGGATACGCCCGATGACCGCACAGGACCGCTTCCCCTGGCCGAACGACGCCCGCGCCGCGGTCAGCCTGAGCTTCGACGACGCCCGCTTCAGCCAGCTCGACGAGGGGGTGCCCGTCCTGGGGCGGCATGGCGTGCGGGGCACCTTCTACACCCCGCCGGAGCGCCTGCGCGAACGCCTCGCCGACTGGCAGGCGGCCCTGGCGGCCGGTCACGAAATCGGCAACCACAGCCTGCGGCACACCTGCAGCGGCAACTTCGTCTGGAATGCCCGCAATGTCCTCGAGAACTACACCCTCGAGATGATGGACGAGGAGCTCCTCGAGGCCAGCCGGCGGCTGCAGGAGATGCTCGGTGTGCCCCCGAGCACCTTCGCCTACCCCTGCGGACAGACCTTCGTCGGACGCGGCATCGAGCGCCGCAGCTACGTCCCGGTGGTGGCGCAGCGTTTCCTCGCCGGCCGCGGCTTCCGTGAGGAATTCCTCAACCGGCCGTGGTTCTGCGATCTCGCCGCCCTCGGCGGCACCGAGATGGACAGCGTGCCGCTGGAGAGGCTCCTGGCGACGATCGGCAAGGCCGCGGAACAGGGCCAGTGGGTCATCTTCGTCGGCCATGACGTCGGCAACCTGCCTCGTCAGTGCGTCACGCCCGAGACCCTGGACGCCCTCTGCGCCTGGTGCCGCGACCCGGCCAACGGCATCTGGATCGACACCGTGGCCCGGATTGCGGCGCACGTCGCCGCCGTTCGCGCCAAGGCCTGACCTGGATCTGGAGTACGGATCGGCGTTCCCCGCTGCGGGTCATCAGGAGACCGGTACCATGCGACACCAGCACTCGCGGGCAGCCTGCGTTGCCCTGGCCATCGGCGCGATGGCCGCCGCCGCGGAGATCAGCGTCTGGACCGAGACCGCCACCCGACGCGTCCTGCGCGAGACGCCGCCCGGGAGCACCCGAGAGGTGCACCTCCAGGCCGCCCGCGGCGAGTGGGAGGGCTTCCAGGTGCTGGTGCGCAGCGCCGTGCCCATCGCCGGCCTGGACCTGGCGGTGTCCGCCTTCACCGGCCCGGGCGACGCCGCCATACCGGCTCAGGCGGTCCAGTGCTACCGCCAGCACCAGTTCGAGATCAGCCGACCCAGCTTCAGAAATGACGCCTTCACACCAGGCTGGTACCCCGATGGCCTCATACCCTTCCGACACCCGCTCACCGGCCAGGCGCTCCCCGAGGCCCGCCTCCGCGCCGTGCCGTTTGACCTGCCTGCAGACCAGACGCACGGCTTCTACCTCGATGTCCCGGTCCCGGACACGGCGCCCGCCGGCGAGTACCAGGCCACCGTGACCCTGACCGCCGCGGATGCCGTCCGCGTCGAGGTCCCCGTCCGCCTGACCGTGTGGGGCTTCACACTCCCAGCGGTGCCCAGCTACCAGACCGCGTTCGGCGCCCCCGCCAAGGTCCTGCGGCAGTACATCACCGCCCGCGAAAAGGAGGGCAAGGAGACCGCCCCGGCCGACTGGGATGCCGTCGAGCAGCAGTGCGCCGACCTCATGGCGCGGCACCGCTTCAATGCCGCCCCCGCCGAGGACCTCACCCCGACGCGCCAGGCCGACGGCGCCTTCATCTTCGCCGAGGGCCTGGCCGAACGCCTGGCCGCGCACATCGACCGGTACCGCCTGAACGCCGTGCAGGTCCCGCACCCGAACCGGGCGGTGAAGGACCCCGTCGCCGAGGCGGACGCCCTGCGCGCCTGGTTCGCGGCCTGGGATGCCTTCATCGACAAGGTGCAGCGTCCCGACGTGACCTTCTACGTCTACCTCAAGGACGAGCCCAACGACGCCGATGCCTACCGCTACGTGCAGACCTGGGGACGGGCCATCCGGGCGCTGAACACGCGGGTGAAGATCGTCGTGGTGGAGCAGACCTACCCGCAGGACGAGGCCTGGGGCGACCTCTACGGGGCCGTCGACATCTGGTGCCCGCTCTTCCCGATCTTCCGCGAGGAGAGCGCCGCCAAACGCCAGGCCCTGGGCGAGGTGGTGTGGGCCTACACGGCCCTGGCCCAGCGCGACCCGCCCACGCCCTGGTGGGCCACCGACCAGCCCCTGCTGAATTACCGCGTGCCGGCGTGGATCAGTTGGCGCTACGACATCCGCGGCCTGCTCTACTGGGGAAGCATGGCCTTCTGGCGACAGGTCGAGGATCCGTGGGATGAGCCCCTGACCCTGGACCGCAGCGAACGCAACCCCGCGACGATCTTCCATGGCGAGGGCAGCCTGCTCTACCCCGGCCGCGCCGCGGGCTACGACGGCATCGCCCCCAGCCTGCGCGTCAAGGCCCTCCGCGACGGCAGCGAGGACTACGAGTACCTGGCCATGCTGCGCCGCGCCGGACGCGGCGACGAGGCCATGCGACAGGTCCTCACGGTGGCGCGCTCGTGGTTCGATTGGGAACGCGACCCGGAAGCCTACCAGCGCGTACGGCAGGCCCTGGCCGAGATGATCCTGGCCGCGCCGCCAGCGGCACCGTAGCCTGGTCAACTCGGCGCGGGCTCTGCCCGCAAGCCAAAGGGTCGGTATCGGGGTCTGAGTGGCACAACCTCTTCTTCGCAGGCGTTTTGGGTTACGCTGACTCCGATGCACTACCCCTCGGCCTCCCAGAGCCTGACAGTGCCCCCGCCGCCCGCGCCGTTCCGACGTCCCCCCCGTCCACGCTGTCTGCCGCCGCCCAGCCTCCCCGGAGGGGATTCCACCGCAGAGGACGCAGGGGGACGCAGAGGGGGGGGATGGCCAGAGGACGTTCCGGCGCCTCCCTGCGGACCCTCCGTTCCGGCGCCCTGAAAGGGCATCATCCATCAGCCCAGGGCAACGCCCTGGGAAACAGAATGTTACGCACCGCAGGCTGGAAGTCTGCGACAAGACCGTGCGCGTCACACCGCCATGGTTCAAACGAGACTGCCGGAACTCGACCGGCGGGAGAGCAGACGCCCAACGTTCAACGCCCAACGCCGGACTCCGTGCCCCCCGGACTCCCCCGACCCACGCCGCCCACCGCCCTGCCGCAAAGTGCGCCCGGCGGGTCAGTCCTCTAATTTCACATTAGCGGCTTCAGCGCGGCGGGGTGCCGCCCGGCGGGTCAGTCCTCTAATTTCACATTAGCGGCTTCAGCGCGGCGGGGTGCCACGGCGGGTCAGTCCTCTAATTTCACATTAGCGGCTTCAGCGCGGCGGGGTGCCGCTCAGGGGCCGGTGGGTGAAGTGCCGGGTACCGTCGGCGTAGGGCGCCACGGTCTGGCCGTGGCCGAAGAGCTTCCACTTGTAGATCATCAGGCCCTCGAGGCCGACCGGTCCGCGGGCGTGGATCTTGTTGGTGCTGATGCCGACCTCGGCGCCGAGGCCATAGCGGTAGCCGTCGCTGAAGCGGGTGCTGCAGTTCCAGAAGACGTTGCCCGAGTCGACGAGGTCCATGAAGGTCGCAGCGGCCGCCGCATCAGCGGTGATGATGGCGTCGGTATGGCGGCTGCCGTAGGTGTTGATGTGGTCGATGGCCTCGTTCAGGCTGTCGACCACGCGCACCGACAGGGTGTAGTCGAGATGCTCGGTACGCCAGGTCGTCGCGCTCGCCGCCTCGACCGGTATGATCGCGGCCGTGCGCGGGCAGCCGATGAGCCGCACCGGCGGTGTGGTCAGGGCGGCCTGCAGGCGCGGCAGGAAGGCGGCCGCGATGTCGCGGTGCACCAGGAGTGTCTCGAGGGCGTTGCAGACGGCGACGTACTGGCACTTCGAGTCGCGCACGACCGCCACGGCCATATCCAGGTCGGCGGCGCGGTCGACGTAGGCATGGCAGATGCCGTCGGCGTGGCCCAGCACGGGGATATTCGAGTGGTCCATGATGTGGCGCACGAAGGCATTCGAGCCGCGCGGTATGATCAGGTCGATGTCATCCTCGAGGGCGAGCATGCAGGAGACGTCCTCGCGGGTCTCGAGGAGCTGCATCCAGCCGGCGGGTGCCCCGGCGGCCTCCGAGGCGGCCGCGATGACCTCGGCCAGGATGCGGTTGGTGCCGGCCGCCTCGCTGCCGCCCTTGAGCAGCACCGCATTGCCGCTCTTCAGGCAGAGGCTGGAGATCTGCACGAGGGCATCCGGGCGCGATTCGAAGATCACGCCGATGACCCCGATCGGGCAACTGACCTTGTAGAGCTCCAGGCCCTGATCGAGTTCGGTGGCGGCCAGGGTCGCGCCGACCGGATCCGGCAGGGCCATCAGGCTGCGCACCCCGGCCACCGCCGTGGCGATCTTCGCCGCATCGAAACGCAGGCGCTTCAGCAGCGGCTCGGCCAGAGCCGTCGCGGCGGCGCGGCGGAGGTCCTCGGCGTTAGCCGCCACGATGTCGGCGGCGCGGGCTTCCAGAGCCGACGCCACCGCCGCCAACATGCGGTCCTTGTCAGCCCCGGCGGTTGCGGCCAGGGGTATGGCGGCCCTCTTGGCCGCACGGGCTGCTGATGCTACATCCATGACTGCTCGACTCCCGCACAAGCCGGACGGCTCCCCGACGCGGCCCGCGCGGACCGCCCCGGCCGCCCGGCGGCACTGGCACCGCCCTGAGATCAAGCCGGACCCGCAGCCGCGCAGGGCTCCCTGAAAGTCCGGTTCTGGCACCCTTTCAGGGTGCGTGGTTTCTGGGTTCGTGTTTCCGGGGGTCGTGCTCTCGCGCGACCCCCGGCTACGATCTGGCACCCCTTCAGGGTGACCAGGCGAGCGCCGACGCGATCGTCGAACCGCCCTGACGGCCGTGGCCGGGGGTGTTAGCCGGGCTACATTGCGCTCCCGGGCGGCCGCGGCGTCCTCGTGGCCGCGGCCCGACTCGGTCAGCCATGGAGGCCCGCAGCAGCATGAACACACCCGGCACACCCGCAGGCCGCGACGCGATCCGCCAGCGTATCGGCAACCTGGCCCAGCTCGGCGGGACCCGTCATGTCATCCTCAACGAGGGTGCGGCCAAGGGCATGGCGGCCATCGATGTCGACACCGGCGCCGGCCTGCGCTTCACCGTCCTGCCCGATCGCGGCATGGACATCAGCCTGTGCTCGTTCAAGGGCACCAATCTGGTCTACCTCACCGGCAATGGCGAGGTCAACCCGGCCTTCTACGACGCCGCCGGGCTGGGCTGGCTGCATACCTTCTTCGCCGGACTGCTGACCACCTGCGGCCTGACCACCCTCGGCGCCCCCGGTCGCGATGGCGATGTCGAGCTGGGCCTGCACGGCCGTTACAGCGCCCTGCCCGCCCGGCACGTCCAGGACCGCTCGGGCTGGCAGGGCGACCGCTATGCCATCGAGCTGCAGGGCGTCGTCGAGGAAACCCGGCTCTTCGACCACAGCCTGGAGCTGACGCGGACCCTCCGCACCGAGATCGGCAGCCGGTCGGTGACCCTCCACGACCGCGTCGTCAACACCGGCTTCAGCAGCAGCCCCTGCACCATCCTCTACCACATTAACGCCGGGCACCCGCTCCTTTCCGAGCACAGCGAGCTGGTGCTGACGGCGGCGCGCACCGAGGCCCACGACGACACCTCGCGGGCGGCCATGGCCGACTTCGCGCGTTTCGGCGCCCCGGTGCCGGGCTTCCAGGAGCAGAACTTCCTGCATCAGATGGCCCGCGGTGAGGACGGCCTGGCGCACGCGGCCATGCTCAATCCGGCCCTGGCCGGCGGCCTCGGCCTGGCCCTCGCCTTCGACCCGGCGGAGGTGCCCTACCTGAACGAGTGGAAGATGCTCGGCCAGCGTGACTACGTCGTCGGCATCGAGCCCTGCACGGCGCCCTGCGCCAACCGCGCCCGCCTGCGCGAGGTCGGCCTGCTGCCGATGCTCGAGCCTGGCCAGAGCCGCGACATCACCCTGCACCTCCAGGTCCTCGAGGGCCCGGACGAGCTCGCGGCCTACCGCCAGCGCCACGGGATGACGCCGGTCTTCGAGCCCTTCACGGCGCTCTGACGGATCTTCCGGCGCCGGCCGTTGCCGGCCGGCGCCAGAAGATCGTCTGAAGCGGGAGACCCGCGGCGTGCCGCCGGTCTCCCGCTGGCGTCTCAGCCGACGAAGGCGCGGGCATTCTGGAAGAGCCGCAGCCAGGGTCCCTCCTCGGCGGTCCAGTCGGCCGGGGCGTAGGAGAGCTGCAGGCGCCGGAAGGCGCGTTCCGGGTGCGGCATCATGATGGTCACGCGGCCGTCCTCGCTGGTCAGGCCGGTGATCCCCAGGGGTGAGCCATTCGGGTTGAGCGGGTAGCGCTCGGCCGGCTGGCCGCGGTGGTCGACGTAGCGCACCGCCACGAGGCCCTTAGCCTGGGCCGCCGCGAGGCTGCCGGTGTGACTGAAGTCGGCGAAGCCCTCGCCATGGGCGACCGGGATGCCGATGCGGCTGCCTTCCATACCGCGGAAGACCACGGCCGGCGACGGCAGGATCTCGACGGTCACGTAGCGTGCCTCGAACTGCTCGCAGCGGTTGCGCGTGAAGGCCGGCCAGTGGCTGGCGCCCGGGATGATCTCCTTGAGCTGCGAGACCATCTGGCAGCCGTTGCAGATGCCCAGCGCGAAGGAGTCCGGCCGCGCGAAGAAGGCCTCGAACATCGCCTTCAGCCGCGGCGAGAACAGGATCGACTTGGCCCAGCCCGAGCCGGCGCCGAGGACATCGCCATAGGAGAAGCCGCCGCAGGCCACGAAGCCGGCGAAGTCGGCGAGGTCGACCTGGCCCGAGAGCAGGTCGGTCATGTGCACATCGACGCTCTCGAAGCCGGCGCGGTCGAAGGCCGCGGCCATCTCGACCTGGCCATTGATGCCCTGCTCGCGCAGGATGGCCATGCGCGGCCGCGCCCCGGTGCCAATGGTGAACGGGCGGGCCGGGTCGTAGGTCAGGTGGAAGGTCATCCCGGGGTCGGCCTCGTCGAGGAGGCTGTCGAACTCCTCCTGGGCCGTGGCCGGGTTGTCGCGGCGGGCCTGCAGGCGGAAGCTCAGCTCGGACCACTGCCGCAGGAGGACGGTCAGGCGCTCGGAGAACACGGTCTGGCCGGCGCGGGTCAGGGTCAGGCAGCCATCGCCGGAGGGCCGCCCCAGGCGGTGCGTCAGGGCACCCAGGCCGGCGGCGGCCAGGGCCGCCTCGACCTCGGCGAGGCGGCGGTCGTCGACCTGGAGAACCAGGCCGAGTTCCTCGGCGAAGAGCACCGCGAGGTCGTCGGCGCCGAGGGCACTCAGGTCGCAGGACAGGCCGCGGCGAGCGGCGAAGGCCATCTCGGCAAGCGTCACCAGGAGGCCGCCGTCGGAGCGGTCATGGCAGGCCAGGAGCAGGCCGCGCTCGACGAGGGCCTGCACGGCATCGAAGAGGGCACGGAGGTCCTCCGGGCGCTCGAGGTCGGGGGCGGCATCGCCGACCTGGTTATACACCTGGGCCAGGGCCGAGGCGCCGGTGCGGTTGCGGCCGTGCCCCAGATCGACCAGGAGCAGGGTCGAGGCGGCCACCGGCTTGAGGTCGGCGGTGACGGTCCGGCCCACATCGCGCACCGGCGCGAAGGCGGTGACGCAGAGGCTCAGCGGGGCGACCTGGCGATGCGAGCGGCCCTGGCTGTCCTGCCAGACGGTCCGCATCGACAGCGAGTCCTTGCCGACCGGGATGCTCACGCCGAGGCGCGGGCAGAGGTCCATGCCGACGGCGCGCACCGTATCGAAGAGGTTGGCGTCCTCGCCCTCCTCGTTGCAGGCCGCCATCCAGTTTGCCGAGAGCTTCACCTGGCCGATCGGGCCGATGTTGGCGCCGATCAGGTTGAGGATGGCCTCGGCGACCGCCATGCGGCCCGAGGCCGGGGCGTCGATGACGGCGGTGCGCGTGCGCTCGCCGACGGCCATCGCCTCGCCGCTGGTCGCGTGGAAGCCGGTGGCGGTCACCGCCACGTCCGAGATCGGGGTCTGGTACGGCCCGACCATCTGATCGCGGGCGACCATGCCGGTGATGCTGCGGTCGGCGATGGTGATGAGGAAGGTCTTGCTGGCGACAGCCGGCAGGCGCAGCACCCGCTCCACCGCCTCGGCGACGCTCATCATCGAAGTATCGAGGGGAGCGTGGGTCTCGCGCTGGCGGCGCACCTGGCGCTGCAGCCGCGGCGGGTTGCCCAGGAGGGCATCGAGGTCGAGGTCGATCGGGGTGTTGTCGAAGTGCTCGTCATGGAGGACCAGCCGGCGGTCGCCGGTGGTCTCGCCGATCACCGCCACCTGACAGCGCTCGCGGCGGCACAGATCCAGGAACCTCTCGAGGTCCTCGCGGGCGACCGCCAGGACGTAGCGTTCCTGGGCCTCGCAGCACCATATCTCCATGGGGCTCATGGAGATCTCTTCGTTGTGAACCCTGCGCAGCTCGAAGCGCGCGCCGACCTCCTCGACCAGCTCCGGGCAGCCATTGGAGAGGCCGCCGGCGCCGATGTCGTGGATGGTCAGGATGGGATTGTGCTCGCCCATGGCCATGCAGGCGCTGATGACCTCCTGGCAGCGCCGCTGCATCTCGGCGTTGTCGCGCTGCACCGAATCGAAGTCGAGGTTCTCGGCGTTGCTGCCGGTATCCATCGACGACGCCGCCCCGCCGCCGAGGCCGATGCGCATGGCCGGCCCGCCAAGCTGAATCACGCAGGCGCCCACCGGCAAGGGCCGCTTGCCCGTGTGCTGGCGCTTGATGTTGCCCATGCCGCCGGCCAGCATGATCGGCTTGTGGTAGCCGCGCTGACGGCCGTTGTGCGTCTCCTCGTAGGTCTTGAAGAACCCGCAGAGCTGCGGCCGGCCGAACTCGTTGCCGAAACCCGCCCCGCCGATCGGGCCCTCGATCATGATCTCCAGCGGCGTGGCCAGACGCCCCGGGAACTCGGCCTGACGGCGCTCCCACGGCATCACAAAGCCGGGGACCTCGAGATTCGAGACCATGAAGCCGCTCAGGCCGGCCTTGCTGCGGCCGCCGATGCCGGTGGCGCCCTCGTCGCGGATCTCGCCGCCAACGCCCGTGGCCGCCCCGGCGAACGGGCTGATCGCGGTCGGGTGGTTGTGCGTCTCGACCTTGATCATGATGTCGGCCTGCGCCTCGCCGTAGCGGTACGCATGCGGCGCGGCGGGGTCGACCTCGAACCAGCGGTCCGGGAAGCCCTCGATCACCGCCGAGTTGTCGCGGTAGGCGCTCAGGGTGCCCGCGGGGTGCGCCGCGTGGGTATGGCGGATCATGTCGAACAGCGAGTGCTCCTGCGCTTCGCCGTCGACCACCCAGGAGGCCTTGAAGATCTTGTGCCGGCAGTGCTCGCTGTTGACCTGGCCGAACATCACCAGCTCGACGTCGGTGGGGTTGCGCCCCAGGTCGCGGCACATCGCGTAGAGGTAGTCGACCTCGGCGGAACTCAGCGCCAGGCCCATCGACACGTTCGCCTCGACCAGCGCCTCGCGACCGCGATTCAGGACATCGACCGTCCGCAGCGGCGCCGGCTGGCGGTGCTCGAAGACATCGCCGACCTCGCGGTAGACGCCCTGGGTCATGCGGTCATGCAGCAACGGCAGCAGCGCCGTGAGAGCCGACAGCGGCAACGGTCGGCCGGAGCCGTCGCGGACCTCGTACCAGAGGCCGCGCTCGACCCGCCGAATGGCCGTCAGGCCGCAGTTGTGGAAGATGTCCGTGGCCTTGCTCGACCACGGCGAGATGGTGCCCTTGCGCGGAATCACGTAGAAGCCATGCTCGCTGACCTCATGGCGGCCGCTCGAGGCCAGCAGCGCCAGGGCCTTGCCCCAGGTCTCCTGGTCGGGCGCCGCCTCGGCATCGACCAGGTACACCACCGTCGCGTCGATCCGCGACAGCCCCGAGGACAGGCCCAGACGACCGGCACGCTCGAGCAGCGCCGCCGCACGGAAATCAGAGAGGGCACGCCCCCCCCGCAGGATGATCGGTTCCATAGCGCCCGTTTCGCATTGTGTGGCTGACCACGGGTGATCGGAGGCCACCCGCGGAAGTGGGCGTAACATACCCCCGCGACAGTACCGTCGCCATGCCCGAGGGCACCGCCCCGCGAGTGCCGGTCTTGCAGGCCGGCGGCCGGTGCGTATATTCAGCCGCAATGCAGTCCTCGCGAGCCGGACCCCGGGGCCCGGCGACGCGGTAGATCAGCCCGTCGCACAGGATCTGAAGAGGGCCTACGGATGACCTTTTGGCGTGCCACCACGACGTTTTTGATTGCCCTCTCAGCCGCGCTCTTCTGGGGCTGCGGCGGCCCCAAGGTCGACGAGAAGAAGCCCCTGGCCGAGATCCATACCGAGGCCCAGAAGATGAGCTCGCGCGAGATCGCGCGGGTCGCCAAGGCCTACGGCAAGGCCATCGACCTGAAACGCAAAGCCGTTGGCGATCTGCGCGACCGCCTCGATGACATGGAGCCCGAACAGCTCGCCAGCAACGGCGCCACCACACTCAAGAAGGACGCCGATGCGGTCGCCGCCTCGATCGCCTCCCTGCGCGAACGCCAGGCGCTCTACACCGAACTGCTCCACACCAAGGTCGACCCCGAGAAGCCCCTGCCCGACATCGAGGCCGAGACCGCGGGCATGGACGCCACGAAGATCCGCGCCATCGCCGAGGCCTACCTCCAGGCCATCTACAACGGCCGTACCGACGTCGAGAACCACCAGAAACGCCTCGGCGAGATGACCGACGAGCAGAAGCAGAGCCGCGAGGCCCGCCGGCTGACCCGCCAGATCGCCAATGCCGACGCCACCGAGAAGGCCCTCGTCGAGCGCCTCGACCTCTACGTCGCCCGCCTCAAGGCCAAGGGCGGCGACGCCGCCGGCCTGACCGTGCAGTGACCCCCTGCCCCATCCACGCTGGCCCGCCGGCAAGGCCCCCCGCCCAGCCACGCCCCAGCCGCCCGGCGCCGGAGCGCCGGGCTGAGGCGTCAGACTGGTCAGACTTGTCAGACCTGTCAGACTGGTCAGACTCGTCAGACCGGCCCGGGCCGCCACGGCGGCCCGGTCGGCGCGCCGTCAGGCGAAGCTGTAGATGTGCATCTGGTCCTCGAAGACCTTCTCCAGCCGCCGGCGGGGAGCGGCGGCGATCTGCGCCGGCGTGGCGCCGGCCGGCATGGGCTCGACCAGGGCCTCGAACCGGCCCGGCATCGGCAGCGGCACCTTGAAGGGCCGGCAGCGGCCCACGCGTGAGAGGGCCTCACGGGCCCCATCGCGGATCATGGCCCGAGCCCGCTCCGGCGCCACCATCCGGCAGCTCTCACGGCTGAGGCCATGTTTGACGGCCACCGTCACCACCTCGTCACCGAGGAAGCCGCGTGTCTCCCGGCAGGCCGCGGCGTCGCCGGTGACCATGACCACCGGTATGCCGAAGTGCCCGAAGATCATGGCCTCCTGGCCGATCTCGCCGAACTCGCGGTCGTGGTACCAGTAGCGCGCGTCGGTGCGCGAGTTCTGCGTATGACAGAGGACGCCGTCGGGGGTGTGCGCCATGGCGTGGTAGCCGACCAGCATGCCGCAGTCGAAGCTCTCATCCAATCCGGGCGCCACGCCGAAGCCGCGGCCGCAGATGTACTCCGCACCAGGATGCATCAACTCCGGGATCACGTTCAGGGGATGCCCATGGCCGTCGAGGACGCAGACGCGGGCCGCCCCCCCGGCCAGGCAGCCATCCACCGCCGCGGCGATGTCGCCCATGAGCAGGCGACGGGCCTCCTGATACAGCTCGCCATCGCTGTCGCGCGTCTGGGCAAAGGTGGTGACACCACTGATGCCCTCCAGATCGGTCACGATGTAGACGTTCACCAGCGCCTCCTTGGCCAGAGTGCATCCTCGCCGTCAGCAGACCTCCATAACCACTGCGGAACGTAGCCCCTGCAACGCGCGAGGCCAGCCCGGCGGACGATCGTCGCGGCGCCGGATTGACGCGCGGTTCTTCCGGCGCCATCTTGACGGCCGCTCTGGAGAGCAGGAAAGACCGGCCAAGCCATGCCTACAACCTCAGCCCTCGACACGCCATCGGCCCGGCCCACCGCAGGGCCGTCGCCGCGGCGTGCCGGGAAGGCCGCAGGCCGGCGGCGCATCGCCCGGGAAGGACCCTAAGCCATGCATTGGATCGACTGGCTCATCGTCGCCGCTGGTTTGGCCATCGTCATCGCCGTAGGCCTGCGGACCCAGCGCTACGTCCGCGGCGTCGCCGACTTCCTCACCGCGGGACGAGTCGCCGGACGCTACGTGCTCTGCGTCGCCGGCGCCGAGGCCGCCATGGGCCTGGTCAGCCTCGTCGCCATGTACGAGGTCTACTACAAGTCCGGCTTCGCCTACGGCTTCTGGGGCGCCGTCGCCTCGCCCCTGTTCATCGTGCTGAGCCTCACCGGTTATTGCGTCTATCGTTTCCGCGAGACCCGCGCCATGACCATGGGCCAGTTCCTCGAGATGCGCTACAGCCGGCGTTTCCGCATCTGCGCCGGCATCCTGCAGTCGATCTCGGGCATCGTCAACTACGCCATCTTCCCGGCGGTCGGGGCGCGCTTCCTGGTCTACTTCTGCGACCTGCCCGTGGAGACCACCATCGGCGGCTGGGTCTTCCCGACCTTCGCCCTGCTGATGGCCGCCTTCCTCGGCCTGGCGCTGATCATCGCCTGCCTCGGCGGCCAGATCACGATTATGGCCACCGACTGTATCCAGGGCCTGCTGAGCTACCCGATGTACGTCGTCATCGTGCTCTTCTTCTTCACCCGCTTCTCGTGGTCGCGCGACATCGCCCCTGCCCTGCTCGACCGCCCGCCGGGCCAGAGCCTGATCAACCCGTTCGACATCACGGCCCTGCGCGACTTCAACCTCTTCGCGGTCCTGGTCGGCATCATCGGCAACGTGGTCAACCGCATGGGCTGGTCCGGCTCGCAGGGCTACAACTGCGCCGCCAGGAACGCCCACGAGCAGAAGATGGGCGCGGTGCTCGGCACCTGGCGCTCCGGCTTCTCCACCATGATGTACGTCCTCCTGGCCGTCGTCGCCTTCGCCTACCTCAACAGCGACAAGTTCCAGGGCGGCCCCACCGGCGCTGTCGCCTGCCGCACCGACCTCGCCGTCAAGGCCGCCGAAGACGTCGTCTCGGCACCCCACCTCCGCGAAGCGCGCGACCTCGTGGTCGACTACCTGAAGACCGGGACCATCACCCCCGAACTCCAGACGATGCTCGACAAGACCGCCGCCATCAAGGCCAAGGAGGAGGCCGACCGCGAACGCCTGCGCTATGCCGCCCAGCGCGAAGCGGACCTGGCCAAGGCCGCCGAGGAGGCTAAGAACGGCACCACGGACACCGCCGACGAGGCCAAGGCCGCCGAAACGGCGAAGGCCCCCACCGTCGAAGAGATCGCCCGGGCCGCCGCCATCAGCGACGCCGAGGCCCGACACCTCGCCCGCGAGGTGCGCATGCGCACCGCTCAGGATGCCATCCGCGCCGTCGACCCCGGCGCCTCGCAGACCTTCGCCACCATCTTCGGCCAGATGCGCGTACCGATCGCCCTGCGCTATCTCATGCCTATCGGCATCACCGGGCTGTTCTGCGCCATCTGCGTCTTCCTGCTGGTCTCCACCGACACGACCTATCTGCACTCCTGGGGCAGCATCCTGGTCCAGGACGTCATCCTGCCCATCCGCGGCAAGCCCTTCACCCCGAAGCAGCAACTGCGCCTCCTGCGGATGCTCATCGGCTTCGTCGCCGTCTTCGCCTTCTTCTTCAGTTGGTTCTTCGGCCAGGTCGACTACATCTCGATGTTCTTCACCATCACCGGCGCCATCTGGCTCGGCGGCAGCGGCCCCTGCATCGTCGGCGGGCTGTACTGGAAACGCGGCGCCACCGCCGGCGCCTGGGCGTCCCTGATCTTCGGCTCGACCATGGCCCTGACCGGCATCATCCTCCAGAAGCTCTGGGTGCCGAAGCTCTACCCGTGGCTCTATGAGCACGGCAAGGTCGACGCCATCGCGGTCTGGCTGGAACGCCTCTCCGGGCCCTTCGAGCCCATCATCAAGTGGCGCATGAGCAGCGAGAAGTTCCCGATCAACTCGGTCGAGATCTACGCCTTCACGCTCCTCATATCGATCAGCCTCTACGTGGTGATCTCCCTGATCTCCTCGCGCGGCGGCAAGGTCTTCAACATGGACCGCATGCTGCACCGCGGCAAGTACCACCGCGAGGGCCTCGAGATCA
>JAGVUW010000634.1 GCA_019136035.1 Verrucomicrobiota bacterium
GTTCCGCGCGTAGGGGATGCTGTCCGGGGTGCCGCCCCAACTGCTGGATTCGCCCCAGGTCAGGTAGCCCAGGCGGTCGGCCCAGTAGTGGAAGCGCTCCTCGAAGACCTTCTGGTGCAGCCGCGCGCCGTTGAAGCCGGCGGCCAGGCTCAGCTCGATGTCACGGCGCAGGGCCGCGTCGTCGGGCGCGGTCCAGATGCCGTCCGGGTAGAAGCCCTGGTCGAGGACGAGGCGTTGGTACAGGGCCTTGTTATTAAGGTAGACGCGATTTCCCTCGATGTGGATCTTGCGCAGGCCGGCGTAGCTGTGCACGCGGTCGCGGAGGGTGCCGCCCTCGAGGACGTCGAGGGTGAGGTCGTAGAGGTGCGGCCGGCCCGGCTCCCACGGCCTCGGCGCGGCGATCGGCAGGACGATCGCCGAGCCCGCCGCGGCCGGCTGCGTCGCCTCGGCCACCACGGCCGCGCCGTCGCGCAGGGTCGCCCGCCAGGTCAGCCCCCGGCGCTCGGCGTGGAACGACGGCACCAGGACGAAGCGGCTGCCGTCCAGGTCCGGGATGATCTGCACGTCCTCCAGCCCGAAGCGGTCCACGGCCTCGATCCAGACGGTCTGCCAGATGCCGGTGGTGCGGGTGTAGTGGCAGCCGTAGCTGTGCAGGCGCTCGGCCTGCTTCCCGCCCGGCTGGGCCTTGCTGCGGACGTCGTCGTAGGCGCGCACCACCAGGTGGTGGCGCTGGCCGGCGCGGACCTGCCTCGAGATGTCGAAGGCGAAGCTGACCGTGCCGCCGAAGTGCCGGCCGACGCTGGCCCCGTCGATGAAGGCCTCGCACTCGTAATCGACTGCTCCGAAGTGCAGCCGGACACCGCGCCCGGCCCAGTCAGCCGGTATCTCGATGACGCGGTGGTACCAGAGGCCGTCGATGAAGTCGGTGTGACCCAGGCCCGACAGACGGCTCTCCGGACAGAACGGCACCACGATCGCCTGCTCGAAGCCGGTGGCGCGATGCCAGCCGGCCTCCAGGCCGCTGCGGCCGTGGTCGAAACGGCACGTCCAGGGGCCGTTGAGGTTGATCCACGCATCGCGCTGGAACTGCGGCCGCGGGTGTTCAGCTCGGGGTAGGGACATGGCACGCTCTCCGCTCCTGGCCGCGCCCTCAGGGAAGGCTTGCGGCACCCGTACGCGAGGAGCACCTGTGTCCCGGCGTACGCGCCCCTAATGTGCCCCGCCGGTGAGCGCAGGCAAGCCGCCGGGCATTCGCCGCCGCTGCCGCAGGCGGCTTCAGGGCGCGGCGACGGCGCGGACGGGCATCCTGGAGGGATGCCAGATCGTAGCCGGGGGTCGCGCGCAGCCCGACCCCCGGAACGACGGAAGACCAACCGCTGCATCCTGGAGGGATGCCAGATCGTAGCCGGGGGTCGCGCGCAGCCCGACCCCCGGAACGACGGATTCATCGAACACGCACCCTGAAGGGGTGCCAGAGCCGGCCCTGGGGACAGCCGCGCCCGCCACGGGCGGGCTCAGGGCGCGGCGACGGCGCGGACGTCGTAGCAGAGCAGGCGGTCGTGTCGGCGCAGGAAGAGCTGTCCATGGGACAGCGCCGGGTGGGCCCAGACGTCGCCGCTGCCCGATCCCGGCAGGGGCAGGGTGCCGTGGGTGACGAATCCGTCGGCGGTGGGCTGCAGGAGGAGCATGGTGCCCTTCTCGCCGAGGGCGTAGAGCCTGTTCTCGGCGACCAGTGCCGCGCCGCTGGCGAGGCCGTCCAGGGTGTAGCGCGCCGCGCCGCTGGCCGGGTCGAGGCTGGTCCATGGGCGGTGCAGGCGGTAGCCGGAGCCGACGATGGCGCCGTCGTGCCAGAGCAGGGCGCCGTGGCAGTTGTCCAGGCGGTGGTGCCAGCGCTCGCGGAGCGCGACCGCGTCGGGCCCGGCCGTGATCTCGAAAAGGAGGGTCCCGGAGCGCGACCGCGTCGGGGCCGGCCGTGACCTCGAACAGGAGGGTCCCGACGTCCGGTGCCGAGAACACCAGGCCGGCCTCGCACCAGAGCGGGATGGCGCCGATGACGTCATGCCGCACCGGCACCTCGCGTGTCCAGAGCAGGTCGCCACGCTCGGCATCGGCCACGACCAGATGCCGTGCCGACGCGGTGGCCAGGAGACGCCGCCCGCCGCGCTCGACGAGGATCGGCGAGGCGTAGCCGGCACGATCGACCGCCGCCTCCGG
>JAGVUW010000110.1 GCA_019136035.1 Verrucomicrobiota bacterium
CTCCTCGTTGGACTGGGTCAGGATGTTGCACTCGGGCGTCACCAGCGGCAGGAGCACGGCCTTGTCGATGCCGACGCTGTCGTACATCTCCACGAGCAGCTCGCCCGAGCAGGGCCCCTCCGAGCCCGGTGCCCAGGGCAGGTCCGACCAGTTCGAGGTGTGAACATGGATGTCGATGAACATGGAAACGGCTCCTCTGGTGTGACCCATAACCGCCGCGCACGAAGTGCCATGGCCGTTACGCCTGGCAGCGCCGGTGACCCGGCGTAACAGCCCTAATGTGTGCCCACGAGCGGGCTCGGCAAGCCCGCCCGCGGCGCTTTTCCGCCGGCACGGCGGCGCGGCGGGCGTCAAAAGGTCGACAGGCCGCTGGCCTCCATGAAGCGGTAGCGCCAGTACTTCAGCCAGGCGTGATCGCGGTAGTGCTCGTAGGCGACGGTGCAGTGCCGGCCGCCAGTGTTGTTCCAGATCGCCTCGACGCAGTCACGGGCGTCGGTGAACACCGCCGACGCGGCCGGACCGCGCACCACCACGTTGGTCTCGAGGTTGAGGTTCTCCAGGTTGCGCCGCGTGTAGTTGGCGCTGCCGAGGTGCAGTTCCCCAGTGCCGTTGGCCGAACGCACGAGGAGCATCTTGGTGTGGCACTGCTCGCCATGCGTGTCGTACCAGCGCACCGGCACCCCGGCGCGGTGCAGGTCGCGCGCGGCCTGCCGGTTCGGGATGCCGCCCTTCTCACGGCCGAAGGCGTCCTTGTTCGGGTCCAGGACGACGCGCACGCGCACCCCGCGCCGCCAGGCCGCCTGCAGGGCGTCGATGATGCCGCGGTGCGAGAGATAGAACATGACCAGGTCCACCTCGTCGCCAGGACGGGCCGCCGCCAAGGCCGCCAGCACCGCCTCCAGGATGCAGCGTTCGGTGACCACCTGGACCGTCACCGGCAGCGCGGGCTCGGGCCAGGATACCGCCGGCACCGCCAGATCCACCGTAACCCCCGAGAAGGCCGCCACCGCCAACTCGATCCCGAGGAGCTCCAGGGCGGCGGGACCACTGAACAGCACGCCGCTGTTGCTGTGGGCGCTGCTGCCGTCGTGCGGGTTCGCCGAGGTCACCAGCGCCGTCGGCACGCCGCCCGGGTCGGCAATGACCAGCTTACGGTGGTTGGCCTTGAAGTTCAGCAGCCGAAGGTACGTCCGCAGGGGCACGCGGCCGCCATCGAAGGGATTCGGCAACATGCCGCCGGGGGCATTCCCGAATGGCCTCGCCAAGAGCCGCCAGAAGGCCGAGTATACCGCGTTGCTGTCGCGCAGCCGGTCGAGGTCGGTCTCGACCACCACCACACCCGCGGCACGCAGGCTTTCCAGATGCGGCGATACGGCGCCGCCGTAGGCGGTGTTGATCGGGTCGGTGATCAGCACCACCGTGCACTCGGGACAGGCGCGGCGTTTGGCCAACAGCGCTGCGGTGAATTCCGCCGACAGCGGCCGGTAGGCCGACGCCTCGCCCGTCCATTCATTAAAGAGGAACATGTCGGCGACGACGTAGCTGCGGGCCGCGCCGATCAGCGCGAAGATCTCCTCGAAGAGACGCTGCTCGGACTGCCGCACACCGGCCGCGTCGACGTAGGTGAGGTCGTGCAGGAAACGCACCGCGCTGACCGGCTGCACCGCGCCTTGGACGTACGCCCCCGATGGCAGACGACGCCAGCACAGGCCGCCGCAGCCGACGCCCAGGACCAGACCCAGCACCGCCAGACTCAGCCAGACGCAGGACCGCCGATGTGCCTCGAACCTGTGCCGCCACCACGACATGCCTACCCGCCTTCCTCAGTGCCAACCCGATCGACCGCCGCGGCCGTCACCATAGCCCCGCCGGCACAGCCCTGGCAAGCCGGCTTGACAAGCGGCCACCGGCTGCCTACGATACTGACCGGTCAGTTCTGCCGGGCGCTGCCTACGATACTGACCGGTCAGTTCTGCCGGGCTTAGGCCCAGGAGACCCAGGTGAGTCCAGGCGGCAATCCAGACAAACGTCAGATGATCATGGAGGCGGCCGAGAGGCTGTTTTCATGGCGGCGTTTCCACGAGATCACCCTCGACGAGGTGGCCCGCGAGGCTGGCGTCGGCAAGGGCACGATCTATCTGTATTTCGCCGACAAAGAGGACCTCTTCTTCCAGTTGGCGACCTCCGGCTACACGCAGCTCTGCGAGATCATCGCTCAGCAGTCACTGGAGGCCAAGCCCTTCCGGGAGAGCCTCCTGACGATCGCGGCGCAGCTCAGCGATTTCTTCGAACGGCGCCGGCAGCTCATGCGCATGATGCAGACCGAGGATGGCCGTCTGTCCTGCCACCCCGGGCGTCTGCGCGAGCGCTGGCTGGTGCATCGTCAGCAGCTCATCGGAACGCTGGCGCGGGTCCTCCAGGCCGGCGTGGCGGAGGGCGTGATCCGTGCCGACCTGCCGGCCGAGGCCCTGGCGGCATTCCTCCTGAGCCTGCTGCGGACGCGGGCGCGTGAGAGCGACGTGCAGGAGCGGATCAGCCTCGAGCAGTCCATCGGTCTCTTTCTGCAGGGCGCCGCGGCGTCCGGCTCAGAACAAGGAACACGTGCGTGAGACGATTTCTGGTTGTCGTGGTCGGCCTCGCCATGGCGGCGGGTGTCGGCGTCGTCATCTACCGCAAGGTCGAGGCCAAACGCGCCGCGGCGGGCGTTGCCGGGGGGAGTCGCGGCCGTGCCCCGGTGGCGGTCGAGGTCGCGGCGGTGCGTCAGGCGCCCATCCGTGACGTCCGGCTGCTCAGCGGCACCCTGCGCGCCAACACGCAGTTCAGCGTCGCCTCCAAGGTGGCCGGGCGTCTCGAGGCGCTGACGGTCCACGTCGGCGACAGCATTCGGCGCGGCCAGGAGATCGGGCATCTGGAGAGCGAGGAGTACGTCCAGCGTGTCGAACAGGCCCGCGCCGAGCTGCAGGTGGCGCAGGCGAGCGTCGAACAGTACCGCCGGGCTCTGGAGCAGGCCCGCCGTGAGTTCGATCGCGCCAAGGCCCTGCGCGAGAAGAAAATCGCATCGCAGGCCGAACTCGACGCCGCCGAGTCGCACCTGCAGATCACCGAGGCCAACGAGAAGGTCGCCCTGGCCCAGGTGACCCAGCGCCAGGCCGCCCTGCGCGCCGCTGAGGTCCAGCTCTCCTACACCCGCGTGGTGGCCTTCTGGGAGGACACCTCCGACGAGGCCGTGCGCGTGGTCGGCGAACGCTTCGTCGACGAGGGCGCGATGCTCAAGGCGAATGACCCGATCGTCTCGGTCGTGCAGCTCGACCCGATCGTCTCGGTCGTGCAGGTCACCGAACGCGAGTACCCCCTGGTGCGCGTCGGCCAGACCACCGAACTGACCTGCGATGCCTTCCCGGGACGGGTCTTCACCGGCAGCATCCTGCGCGTCGCGCCACTCCTGCGGGAGACCTCGCGCGAAGCCCAGGTCGAGATCGAGGTGGCCAATGCCGACCACGCCCTCAAGCCCGGGATGTTCGTGCGCGTCACCCTCGAGCTGGCCCGGCGCGACACCGCCACCGTGGTGCCGGTCAGCGCCATCGTCCGCCGCGGCGAGGACCAGGGCGTCTTCCTGGTCGACAGCGCCGCCAAGACCGTGCGTTTCGTCCCGGTGCAGCCGGGCATCCAGGCCGGCGATCAGGCCGAGATCGTCTCACCGGAGCTCAGCGGCCTGGTCGTGACCATGGGCCAGCACCTCCTCGACGACGGCCGCGCCGTGCTCCTGCC
>JAGVUW010000562.1 GCA_019136035.1 Verrucomicrobiota bacterium
GGCCCTGGCTTTCGCGGCCTTGAGAGACCCTGACATGGCACCCGCGAACGAACCGCTGCCCGGCACGTCCGACCTCTGGGAACCCGAGGTCACCGACTGGGTGTTGCTCGAACAGGCCGCCCGCGACATCTTCGGCCGCTACGGCTACGGCGAGCTGCGCACCCCGATCTTCGAACGCACCGATGTCTTCGTGCGCAGCATCGGCGACGACACCGAGGTGGTCCAGAAAGAGATGTACACCTTCGAGGACCGCGGCGGCCGCTCCCTGACCCTGCGCCCCGAGGGCACCGCCGGCACCATGCGTGCCATCGCCTGCCACGGCCTCGCCGACGGCGAGCAGCTCCGGGTCTTCTACATGGGGCCGATGTTCCGCGGCGAACGCCCGGCCGCCGGCCGGCGCCGGCAGTTCCACCAGGTCGGCGTCGAGGCGGTCGGCGGCCTGGAACCCTACCAGGATGCCGAGGCCATCGCCATGCTCGTCCACTACCTCGAGGCCATCGGCGTCAGCGGCGGCCGCGTCCGCCTCAACAGCCGCGGCCTGCCCGAGGACCGCGCCGCGGTCAGCGCCGCCATGCGGCAGCACTTCGCACCGCGGGCGCAGGACATGTGCCCGGATTGCCAGCGCCGCCTCGACAGCAATGTCTGGCGCATCCTGGACTGCAAGAACCCGGCCTGCCAGGCGGCCGTCGAGGGCGCCCCCAAGATGGTCGACCTCCTCGGCGACGAGAGCCGCGGCTTCTTCGCGGCCGTCTGCCGCGGCCTGGACCAGCTCGGCGTCGCCTACGAACTGGCGCCCCGGCTGGTCCGCGGCCTGGACTACTACGTCCATACCGTCTTCGAGGTCGTGCACAGCGGCCTCGGTGCCCAGGACGCCCTCGCCGGCGGCGGGCGCTACCGCATCGGCCTGCCCGGCGTGAAGCGGCCCCTCGACGGCGTCGGCTTCGCCGCCGGCATGGAGCGTCTCCTCATGGCCCGCGAGAGCCTCGGCCTGAAGGCCGCCGGCCGGCCGGGCGCCGATGTCTTCATCGTGGCGCTGGGCGACGAGGCCATCCCGGCCGGCCTGGGCCTGGCGCAGGCCCTGCGCCGCACCGACCTCGGCCTGCGCGTCCTGGCCGGCCTCGGCGGCCGCAGCCTCAAGGCCCAGATGCGCGCCGCCCACCGCGAGGGCGCCCGCTGGGCCCTCATCCTCGGCGACAACGAGCTCGCCGCCGGAACGATCGTCTGCAAGACGATGGCAACGTCCGAGCAGGAGACCGTCCGCCGCGACGACCTCGCCGACTGGCTGCGAAAGGCCGCCGCCGCACCGGCGGCCGCTGCACCGGCCACCGCCAGCACACCCTGACCGCCACGCCGACCGGGAAGGCACCGAACCGACCGCCAGGCAGGACCGACAGACCGAACCGCGGGCGGCGCCGGCAGGACCGCGCCGGGCGCCACCCGGCCGACCGCCGCACCGACCGCATAGAATGGAGCGCCAGGATGGACGCCACGTACCAGCGCACGCACCACTGCAATGCCCTGAGCCTCGACCACGTCGGCCAGCGCGTCGACCTCAGCGGCTGGGTCAATAGCTGCCGGAACCTCGGCGGCCTGGTGTTCATCGACCTGCGTGACCGCGAGGGCGTCACCCAGCTCGTCATCGACCCGGCCACCCAGCCGGAGCTGGCCAGCCGCGCCGGCGCCATCCGCGAGGAGTGGGTCATCGCCGCCACGGGCACCGTCCGCGCCCGCCCCGAGGCCATGGTCAACCGCCAGCGCCCCACCGGCGCCATCGAGGTCGCCGTCGATGGCCTCGAGATCCTCAACCGCGCCGCGCCGATGCCCTTCAATCTCGAGGACCCGTCGGTCAGCGAGGACCTGCGCCTGAAGTACCGCTACCTCGACATGCGCCGCTCCGGCCTGGTCAGCAACCTCCGCCTGCGCCACAAGATCACCAAGGTCGTGCCGAGGGCGCCCGCGACTACCTCGTCCCCAGCCGCGTCCACCCGGGATGCTTCTACGCCCTCCCCCAGGCGCCCCAGCAGTACAAACAGATCCTCATGGTCGGCGGCCTGGAACGCTACTTCCAGATCGCGCGGTGCTTCCGCGATGAGGACCTCCGCGCCGACCGCCAGCCGGAGTTCACCCAGATCGACCTGGAGATGAGCTTCGTCACCCGCGAGGATATCATCGCCACCATCGAGGCCATGCTGGCCACCGTCATGCAAGAGGTCCTCGGACGACGCCTCGAGACACCCCTGCCCCGGCTGACCTACCGCGAGGCCATGGACCGCTTTGGCTCCGACAAGCCCGACACGCGCTTCGCCATGGAACTCGTCGACCTCACCGCGGCCCTGCGCCAGACCGAGTTCCGCGTCTTCCGCGGCGTCATCGACCAGGGCGGCGTCATCAAGGCCATCAACGCCCGCGGCCTGGCCGGCACCAACCGCCGCCAGATCGACACCTGGACCGAGACCGCCCAGGTCTTCGGCGCCAAGGGCCTGGCCTGGCTCAAGGTCGGCCCCCAGGGCGAGGTCACCGGCAGCGTCGCCAAGTTCCTCACCGACAGCGAACGCGCCGCCGTCCTGGCCGCCACCGGCGCCGCCGAGGGCGACCTCGTCCTCATCGTCGCCGATCGGCACCGCGTCGCCTGCGAGGCCCTCGGACGGCTCCGCCTCGACGTCGCCAAGAGCGCCGGGATCATCCCCGAGAATGCCTTCAACTTCCTCTGGGTCGTCGATTTCCCGCTCCTCGACTTCGATGAACAGGAGAAGCGTTACGTCGCCGTCCACCACCCCTTCACCAGCCCGCGTGATGAGGACGTCGACAAGCTCGACACCGACCCCGGGGCCGTCCGCGCCAAGGCCTACGACGTCGTCCTCAACGGCATCGAACTCGGCGGCGGCTCGATCCGTATTCACACCCCGGAGATGCAGCAGCGCATGTTCAGCGCCCTCGGCATCGCCCCGGATGAGGCCAAGGCGCGCTTTGGGCACATCCTCGAGGCCCTCGGCTTCGGGGCCCCGCCCCACGGCGGCATCGCCCTCGGCCTGGACCGCTTCGCCATGCTCATGGTCGGGGCGCCCTCGATCCGCGATGTCATCGCCTTCCCGAAGACCGCCAAGGCGACCTGCCTGATGACCGAGTCGCCCAGCACCGTCGACGATCGCCAGCTCGAGGAACTCCACATCCGAACCGCCCCCGTGGAGCCCGCCGGCACGCCGGAAGCCCCGACCGCCGGCGCCTGAACGCACCCACGCGCCCGCCCGCGGCAGCGCCGCCGCGGGCGGCGGCGTCACGGCGCCCCCTCGGCCAGGAAGACGCCCCGCGCCATTCCAGACCGGACAGGTCGGACAGGCCAGACACGTCAGACACGTCAGACAGGTCGGACACGTCAGACGGCGGCTGTCCCCCGTGTCC
>JAGVUW010000673.1 GCA_019136035.1 Verrucomicrobiota bacterium
AGCTTCCAGGATGACCAGATCGGCCGCATGCTGGCCTGGCTCGAGCGCCAGGGCCTCCTCGATGACACCATCGTCGTCTACACCGCTGACCATGGCGACCTGCTCGGCGACTTCGGCTTCTTCGCCAAGAGCTGCTTCTACCAGGGCAGCGTCGGGATCCCCTTCATTGTGCACTGGCCGAAGGCCCTCCGCCGCGGCGTGGTCTGCACGGCCCCGGTCGGACTGCAGGACCTCCTCCCGACTCTCGCCGGACTGGCCGGCATGGGCCTCCCGCAGGCAGTCGACGGCATCGACCTCGGGCCACTCCTGCGCGGCGAGGCCGGGCCGCGCCGAGAGTTCTTCGTGGCGCAGTGCCAGCGCTCGCCGCGGCAGCTCTACATGGTCGCCGACCGGCGCTGGAAGTACCTCTACAGCGAACGCGGCGGCGTCGAGGAACTCTACGACCACGAGGACGACCCCGACGAACTGACGAACCTGGCCCGCCGGCCCGCCTCGCGCGCGGCCCTGGAGTACTTCCGCAAGACCCTCCGCGACTGGGCCGCTGAGCATGGCGACGACGAGATCCTGGCGCCTGGCGGCGGCCTGGCCGTCAGCCCGATGACCGACCCCGCCACCGTCGCCTTCCAGCCCGGCAGCATGGGCTGGCGCTGGTACTGAGGCGGGCGCCGCCGGCGTCGCCTGTCCCCGGAGTCGGCGCTGTCTCAGGGCCGCGGGCCTGGGGATTGCCGGGAAGGGACGCCAGCGACAGAGGGGACTCCAGGATGGGGGCGCCGCGAGCCCTCGTGCCGCCGGCGGCACGGTTGTCCCCAGTGTCCCTGGCGGCCCCGGGAGTCCGGTCCATGGTCCGAGGGTCCATGCTCCCCAGTACCCTGGTCTGGCGGCTGATCGTCGTGGCGGGGTCGTGTTCGGCTTGACTTTCGCGGTCAGAGCGCGACATTACAGGGTTATGCATGGAGCCGTCTGCACCGGGGCCTTCGGGTCTGCGGTGGCGCGGCTCGGCAGGCCAGGCAACGCGAGCACCACCGGCCATCGGGTTTCGGGGCCGGCACTGACAGAAGGATAGTGGACGGGTATGCCGACAAGCAATTCCGCCAAGAAGAGGCTTCGTACCAGCCTCAAGCGCCGCGCCATGAACCGTGCGGGCAAGTCTCGCCTGAAGACCAGCGAGGCGCACCTCGACGACGCCATCAAGAGCGGCAATCGCGACGGGGTCACCTCGGCCCTGAGCCGGTGCTTCTCGGATCTGGACAAGGCCGCCAAGAAGGGCACCATCCACCCGAACAAGGCCGACCGCAAGAAGAGCCGGTTGGCCGCCCGTGTGGCGCGCCTGGTGAAGTAACGCCTGTCGGGGCGTTCGCGGGCTGTTGGTGGCATCCCTGACCGGAGCGGTTGGCCGCGTTCGCGACCCCATCGTGGGGGGTGCGTCAGCCGCGGAGGTCGTAGCGACTGAACCCGCAAGCAGCGCCCGGAGGCGGCGTTGCCCGAGCATCGGAGCACCCTTGAGATGCGCACTCTTGCGACACTGCTCGAGCAGGCCTGCAGCACGTACGGCGACGGGATCTTCCTCGTCTATCCGACTGGCGAGGAAGACACGCTCCGGGAGCAGAGCTATGCCGAGTTCCTCGCGGGGGTGCGGGCGTGGGCGGCGTTTCTGACGGCGCGGGGGGTCCAGCCGGGCGACCGCGTTGGGATCATCACGCCGAAGTCGCCGGCGCAGATACAGGCGTTGTATGCGGCCTGGTGGGCCGGCGCGATTGCGGTGCCGATCTGCGAGACCCTTGGCGACCTCGAGATGGGCTTCATCATCCGCGACAGCGAACCGCGGCTCCTGCTCATTGACGCCAGCATGCGCGGCAAGGCGTCGGCCAACTGCGGCGATGTGCCGGTGCACGAGTTCGGCAGCCTGCCGGCGGCGTGCGACGTGTCGGCGTGTCGTTCGCCGGTGGCGCGCCAGGAGGAGGACGTCGCGGCGCTGATCTACACCAGCGGCTCGACCGGCATGCCCAAAGGCGTCATGCTGACGCATCGCAACCTCTATGTCAACGCGGCCAGTGCTGCCGAGGTCTTCCGCATCTCGCCGCGCGACCGCGTCATCTCGCTGTTGCCGTACTGGCACGCCTATGCCCTGGTCTGCGAGGTCCTCACCTTCGCTCTGTGCGGCGCGCAGACGGCCATCCCGAAGGACATGCGCGACTTCAAGCGCAACATCCGCCGTTACCAGCCCACCTTTATCCTGGTGGTCCCCCGCATCGCTGACGCGCTGATGTCGGGCATCCAGAAGCGCATCGCCGAGTCGCCCGAGCGCGTCCAGCGCATCTTTGCGCAGGCCATCCACAACGCCTCGCGCATCTTCACCGCCGGGCCGCGTCTGGACGGCGGGCTGCTGCGCATGCTCACCCATCACACCGTCTACGATCCGCTCGTCTTCCGCAAGATCCGCGCCAACCTCGGCGGGCGACTGCGCTTCTTCGTCAGCGGCGGCGCGCCGCTGGATATCGAACACCAGATCTTCTTCAAGTACCTCGGCGTGCCGGTCTACCAGGGCTATGGCCTGACCGAGTCCTCGCCGATTGTCAGCAGCAACCTCCCCGAACGCCACAAGCTCGGGAGTTCCGGGCCGATCTTCCCCTGGCTGACCCCCGAGCGCGGCGGTGACTACACCTTCCGTGACAGCGACGGCCGGACCGGCAAGGAGGTCCACGGTGAGCTGCTGGTCAAGGGCGACTGCGTCATGAAGGGCTATTGGCGCCACACCGACGCCAGCGCCAAGACCCTCGCCGACGGCTGGCTGCACACCGGCGATATCGGCTATGTCGACGCCGATGGCTTCCTCTTCCTCGAGGGCCGCCAGGGCAACATGATCGTCCTGGAGGGCGGCGAGAAGCTGCATCCGGAGCACGTCGAGGATGCCCTGAAGACTTCGCCGCTGATCACCGAATGCATGGTCATCGGCGAGAAATGCAAGAATGTCTACGCCCTGGTCAATGTCGACGCCGATCACACCGCCGGGCTGTCCGGGGCGCCGCTCCTCGAGCGCCTGCGCAAGGAGGTCCAGGAGAAGAGCCGGCACCTGGCCGCGTACCAGAAGCCGAAGGACGTGCTGATCGTCCCGGACTTCAGTATGGACGAGGGGACGCTGACTGCGACGCTCAAGGTCAGGCGCCACATGGTCTGGCAGAAGCATGGCGAGGACATCCGGCGCTTCCTGGCCGAGAACGGCGAGGAGACCGCCACCAAACAGGAGGTCGGCATCGCCAGTTCGAAGGTCATGGAGAGCCTGGGCCGGGCCTAGCCTGACCTCTTCACGCACCGCACGGCGGCCCGCGAAGGGGTCACCCTTCGGGCTGCGACGCGAGGCACTTGCGGCCTCTTTCCCGGGGCTGTCCCTGAGCAGACGAGGGCAGCGATGCGCGTCGGGACCTGTGCCGCGGGATGGCGCGGCGCACGTGGATCGCGGGCGAAGCGAGGCGCTTCGTGCATGACCCGGGCCAAGGACAGAGCCGCCGTCCTCGCCATCCCCGGCGTCCGGGGGCCGCGCCCCTTCAGCGTGGCTGGCGCACGGCGCGGACGAGCAGGGCGCGCCGTTTCTCTTCTCGCGAGATGGTCCCCGAGGCGAGGTCGACGGCCAGGGCCCGATCGACGTCCTGGGTCGGCACGTGCGTCCAGTGGACGGTGCTCCGGGTATTGGGGAAGAGCGTCTCGCGCTCGGCCGGCGTCAGTCGGCCGAGGTCACGGAGTTCCTCTTCGGTCGGCAGTCGCCAGTCGTCGAAGCCCCCCCAGCGCAGCGCTGCGGCCCAGCGCAGGGCGGCGTACCAGTCCAGGGGCTGGCCGGCATTGCCACCGTCGGGCGTCTGGCCGTCGGCGATCCACATGACGCCACGGGCGAAGTCGATCACGGTGCCCTTGTCGGACACCTGGAAGCGTGTCGCCGGCACGATCCTGTCGAGTTCCTTGGCCAGGGTGAGGGCATCGGCGTGGAGGTCCGTGGCGATGAGCTGGTCGAGGCGTCGGAGGTCGCGGCTGATCGCGCCGGCCTGAGGGCGCAGGAAGCGCCCGATGCCATCGCGGAAGCGGTCCTGCCGGTCGCGCAGGTCCCTGCTCAGGCGCTGGGCTTCGGTGCGGGCGCTGTCCAGATCGCGCAGCATGGCCTCGAAGCCATCGGCGGCCTGGACGAGAAGCTCGCGGGCTTCGCGGACCTCGCCGCGGTCGCGGCGCCGGGCGGCGGTGCCGCGCAGGCCGTCGAGGCGGGCATGGGGCTCCGGGTAGTTGCGGGCGAGGTGGGGATAGAGCGGCGAGCGGGTGGCGGCCTGCAGGCGATCTTCGGCATTCTTGAGGTCGGTCTCGAGGCGTTCCTGTTCCTGGAGGAGGGCTTCCAGTCTGGCCTGCAGGGCGGTTGTCAGTTCGACCAGGTCGAGGGTACGGCTCTGCTTCTCCAGCTCGGGCATGCGGCGGATGTCGGCCTGGACCTGCCGCCAGGCGTCGGGGGTATTGCGTGAGAAGAAGGCGGCCTGCGGTGCGGCGCGGTCGTAGAGGGCCTTGACGCGGGCCTGGGTCTCGGCCAGGGTCTCGCGGGCCTGCCGCACGCTCTCGCCGGCTTCGCCCAGCCAGGCGGTGACCTCGCCGGCGATGCGGCTGGCGTTGGCGTAGTCCGACTGGGCCAGGGCCTCGCGGGCCTTGGGGGCGCCGGCCTGGGCCTTGGCCCAGACCGCCGGCTGGGCGGTCGGCATGTCGGCGTCGGCGGCAGCCTTGAGGGCCTGCTCCATCAGGCCGACGGTCTCCTGAGCCTTCGCCTTCATACCGGCGATCTTCTCGAGGGCCGGCGCGACCATGCCCTCAGCGCGGCGGATGACGTCGCCGGCCTTGACCCAGTCGGTGGCCTCCTGGGCATTCTCGGCCTGCTTGAGGAGGCCCTGGATGGCGGCCCAGTCCTCGGGGACATTGCGTTCCCACTCGAGGGTCTCGACGCCGGCGAGGGTCTTGCGGAAGCGGCTGGCGACCGCATCGAAGTCACGCAGGCGGACGTAGCCCTCGGCGGCGCCGGTCAGCAGGCCGTTGACCTCGGTGAGCTTCTCGGCGGCCTGGGCAGCGGAGAGGCCGCCCTCGGGACCGGCTGTGGCGGCGGCCTCGGCCTCCATGACGCGGCTCCAGAGCATGCTGGCGTACTGGTCGAGCCTGTTTTTCTGAGCCTCGTCTTTGAGGACGCGGAAGCGCGTCAGGGCGCTGCCGAGGGCGTCGGCGTTGGTGGCGGCGGCCTGGTTCGCCTGGTTCAGGGCCTCCTCGGCCTCGCGGTACTTGGCGATGCGCTGCTTCCAGGAGAGGTCGCCATCCTTGGCCTCGGCCTGCTGGCGCAGTTCGTCGGCGCGCCGCAGGGCTTCCGGGGCGTACTGCCGCAGTCGGCCCAGGTCGGCACGCTGGTAGTCCTCCTGGAGACTGCGCTGCTGCAGCTTCACCGCGTAGCGTGTGTACATAAGGAAGCCGATACCGGCGGCGGCGAGGAGCAGGACCATCGTGGCGCCGATGGCGATCCAGATCCAGGTCGCGACCGGCGCCTTCATCTCCTTCTGGATGCGGGCGAGTTCCTGTTGCTGACGCTTGGCCTCGCGGCGCATCTCCTGGCGGCGCCGGCGCTCGACCTCGGCGGCGGAAAGGCCCTCCTCGGAGTCGCTGTCGCTGACGTCGTCGGGCTCTTTGGATGGGTTGGTTTTGCTCATGGCACCCCGGGGATGCTGGCGGTGAATCTCCGGCGTTGGCACGCCGGCGCGTCTGCGTTCGTCGGACTCCGGCGGTTCGTCGACCGGCCGTCGCGGCACAGGGCGCACCGCGTCGAAGCCCAGCCTACTATAGGTTCGTGCCCGGTGCCGTGCAATCGCGCTGAGCCGCCCGGGCGCCGGCGTTGCCCGGGGTCGCGCTCGGCGCGCGCGACCCAGCCGTCCGGCGGCGGTCACAGCGTTGCAGCCGGCGTGGCTCGGGGTATAGTCGCTTGGTCCGCCGCGGCTGCCGCAGAGGACCCCACGTGCGTAGATGCAGGAGTAGCGATGATGCGATCGATCTGTGTTCTCGGGCTGGCTCTGGGGGCGGCGGCGTCGCTGTCGGGCGCCAACCTCATCGAGACTCTGACGCCGACGGATGTCATTCCGGGCGTCGGCGAGGCGGTGCTGGTTCGCGACGACGGCCGGCCGCGGCTGGTGCTGCGCGGCACCACGCCCGGCACCGACCGCAAGGGCAATCACTACCTCGACTGCCGCATTCGTCTGGCGGAGCCGGTGTCGCTCGAGGGCAAGACCCTGCGTCTGACGGTCCGAACGACGACGCCGGGCGCGATCCGCGGCTTCTACGTGCGCGCCTTCAACCTCGACGAGAAGGCCCCCGCCTGGAGCTTCCAGCGCTGGCTGGACACCCTGGTCCGCGAGGACGAGACCGTCCTGCATCTGACGGCGGGGCGTTCGCGGCTGATGCTATGGGAAGACAACGTCGTCAATGGCCAGCCGGCGGCCAAGATTGGCTTTCTGCAGTTCCACCTCGGCACGCCGGACAGGAATGTGGCGATGGCCCTCGAGGTCCTCGGTGTGGAGATCATCCCCGAACTGCCCCTGAAGGACGACCCCTGGGTGGCCGGTACCTCGGCGATGGTTCTGGACCGACCGGACCTGGGGGCAGTCTGCGCGCTGCCACGCTCGACGCGTCTGGTGGCCGACGGCGTCTGCGGTTTTGACATCCTGCATCCTGACAGCGAGGCCGGCCGGGCCGCGGCCCAGAGTGTCGCTCAGGCGGTTCAGGAGGCCACCGGCGTGGCGCCGGCAGTCCGCGTCGGCACGCCTGCCGACGGCCTGCCCGAGCGGCACTGCGTCATGCTCGGCGACATCGGCAGCAACCCGGCCCTGATGGTAGCCTACACGCGGCAGTTCACGATGGTCGACGGCTACCTGCCCGGCCCGGGGGGCTGTATCCTGCAGACCATCGTGGAGCCGTTCCGTCGTGGTGCGGACCTGGTGGTGGTCGGCGCCAGTGACGCAGCCGGCCTGGCGAAGGCGGCTGCGGCTTTCGTGGCGCAGGTGCGCGCCCTGGGCCGTCAGGGCCAGCTCGAGCTGCCGATCCTGTTCGCGCCGGAGTATGCTGCCGCGGATCTGCGCGCGCCGACCTTCGCCGCCAACCACGTCGAAGACGGGCTTCGCGACGCCCAGCGCGCCTTGGACGAAGGCCGCCACACCAGCCTCGGCGGCGTCCTGGCCTCGATCGGCGAGCGCTACCGGCTCTGGGGCAACGCCGCCGATGCCACGCTCTACGCGGCGGTGGCGAAGATGTACCTGGCCAGCGCCAGCAGCGACCCGCGCAAGTTCGGCGGGCCGTGGGGCTTCGATAGCGACTTCCGCTCGCACGCCGCGATCGCCGGGTGGGACCTGGTCGAGCACGACCCCGTGCTCAGCGACGAGGAACGCCTGGTCACCTCGCAGATGATCCTGCGCTGGCTGAACGAAGCCATCGTCGCCGAGGCCTCCGGCGGCCTCAAGGGCAACGGCGTGGTCAGCAACCACCTCACCTTCGCCTCGCTGGGAACCATGATGGGCGCCTTCTACTTCGGGAAGTACTACCCGGAGATCCGAGCCCCCGAGATGTGGCAGCACATCGTCACGCACAACTTCGGGCGCCAGAACCGCTCCGGGAAGGCCCATGACGACTGCAACGGCTACCAGTGGCTGACCTGGCATCACGTGCTCGTGCACGCCATGGCTACGCCCGACGACACCTTCTTCTCCAGCGGCACGGCCGCGACGGTGCTCAAGACGCTCGGTCTGACGATGGACAATCTCGGCGCCCAGGCACCCTATGGCGACGCGAGCGGCTGGGCCTCGTCGGGTTCCGAGATGATCGTCCTGCAGATGGCCTACGCCGCCACCCGCGACCCCCTGGCCGGGTACCTCCTCAACCTCAAGAGCGAGCGCATCCCCAGCCGCCGCCCGGGGCGCTTCTGGCTGCCGGTCGAGGCCGAGGTCCCGACCGCCCTCGATGGCGTTATCGTGATGCCCCTGGACGAGAGCTACTTCCGCACCGTCAGGCAGGAGGGCAACAACCCGCCGCTGGAGCGTTGCGTGGACAAGGCCTCCTTCCGCGCCCGGCTTGACCCGTCGGCGCTGTATGTCCTGATCGACGGCGTCAACAACGGCGGCCACCGGCACGCCGACGGCAACAGCCTCCTGCGCTACTCCCAGTACGGCCGGAACTGGCTGATGGAGAACGAGTACATCAAGAACCAGCAGAAGTACCACAACTCGCTCCTGATGCTGGTCGACGGCGAGGCCTTCGCCCTGCCGGACTACATGGAGCTGATGGGCTCCGGCGAGACGGCTGAGTATGGCTGGATGTCCCTGCGGGCGCGCGACTACGGCCCGGCGGACTGGACGCGGCACCTGATCTGGGTCAAGGCCGACGAGGCCCTGCTGGTGCTCGATGAGCTGCGTGCCAAGGCCGACCGGACCTTCCGCCTGCGGCAGCGCTGGAACGGCCTGGGCGAGACGACGCCGTGTGCCGACGGCATGAGGCTCGAGCAGCAGGGCCCGGCGCTGCGGGTGCAGTGTGCGGGTGGGCAGGGCGTGACGATCCGGGTCGACGAGAGCCTGGGCAACGGCTGGGAGTCGTATCCGTATGCCAAGCCCCTGGCGCATGTGCTCGACAACGGCTTCGAGGGCGCGCTGGCGGCCGGCGAGGCGGTGGTCCTGGCGGCGCTGTGGCATGGTGCCGCCGATGGCCGTGTGTCGCCCTGGGCGCTGAGCGGCGCGGGCGCCGCCTGGCGTGTCGACACGGGCCGCCGCGCGCATGTCGTGCGCTGGCAGGACGGCGTTCTGGAGGTGACCGCGGCTGCGACGGCGGGGGTGCCGGGTGAGCCCGCGGCCTACGTGTCCCCGGCGTCGACGACGGCCGGTGAACCCGCGACGGTCCTCTGGCGTGAGCAGCGCCTGTGCGGTGACGGCCGTGTCGACTACAAGGTTGGCGCGCGGCCGGCGGGGCTGCAACCGGTGCCGTTCAACCTCACCGCCCCCGAGCACCGGCCGTTCTTCCCGTGGGTCCTCTCGGGCACGGAGCCCTCGGCCCGGAATGTCTTTGCGACGCACCTGGCCAACCAGCTCCCGGCGGCGGCCGACGGCAGGGGTACGGGTACCGAGAACTCGGTGATGTACCAGGCCGACGAGGCCGTCACCCTCGATCTGGCCTTCCCGGTGTCCTGCCGCCTGTCGGAGGTCCGTCTGAAGCTCTGGTGGGCCTCGAAGACCAGCAAGCAGACGGCCTACAGGCTCGACAGCGCCGAGGTCCTGCTCAGCGCCGACGGCCGCCCGGAGGGCTTCCGACCGGTGGTGCGTCACGACGCCTCGGGTGAGACGCACCCGGACTTCGGCTCACCGGTGGTGACGGCGCTCAGCCTGGGCGACCAGGAGGCGAAGGCCATCCGGATCGCCCTCAGACCGCAGGCCGGCACGGCCATCTACATCAACGAGATCGAGGTCATCGGCAGCCCGTCGGCGGGTGCCGACTGGCCGTCGCTGCGGAGTGCCTTCACGAAGGCGACCCTGGCGCGGGCGGGCGGCGAGACGGTCCTGGCCGTCGGCAGTCAGTCCGGCGATGTCGTGCAGTACAGCCCCGACGGCCGCGTGCTGCGGTGCTTCACGGTCGGCGTACCGGTTCACGACCTGGCGGCGCTCGATCTCGACGGCGATGGCACCGACGAGCTGCTCCTGGCCTGCGACGACAGCCGCCTGCGCGCCGTGCGCCTGGACGGCACGGCCGTGTGGACGTCCACCTTCGAGTTCTACCGCCGCCGCGCCATCTGCACCGTGGTGCGCTGTGTCGACCTGGATGGCGATGGCCGGCCCGAGATCGTGGCCGGCTGCGACAACTGGCGAGTCTATGCGCTGGATCGCGCCGGCAAGGCCCTGTGGAACTTCGAGGTGGTGCATCCGACCCGCATTGTCGAAGTCGGCGACATCGATGGCGACGGCACCCCGGAGCTGCTCTGCGGCACGCAGTACTTCTGGATGACGGTGCTCTCGGCTGACGGCCGGAAGCTCTGGGGCGGTGGCTTCGGCCGCGGCTGCCGGGCGTTGCACAGCGTGGCGCGCGGCGATGGCAAGCGCAACGTCGTCGCTGGCGCCGATGATGGCAAGCTGCACGTCTACGAACCCGGCGGCCAGAGCCTGGCCGTCTTCGACACCGGTGATGCCGTACGTATGGTCTCGCCGGTGGCTGTCCCCGGTGCCACCGGCCGCGAGGACTTCCTCGTGGCCTCGAATAACGGCTATGTCTACCGTTTCGCCGCCAGCGGCGAACGCCTGTGGAGCCGCGCCCTGAGCGACAGCGCCATGGTCGTGCGCGGCCAGGCCGACGGCACCTGCTGGGTCGGCGCCGGCGATGGCAGCGTGGTCCGCCTTGCCGCCGATGGCGCCGTCCTGGCCAGCGCCCGCCTGAGTGGCGCCGTCGCCGACCTGCGGGTCCTCGCCGACGGCGCCGTGCTGGCGATCTCGAGCGAGGGCGACGTCGCCGTCCTGCGCTGAGTCGGTGGCGCGATCGCCGCGGCGGGAACGCCCCGCCGCGGCGAGTGGGTCCACGGCGCCGCCCGTGGACCCACCGGGCGCCGTCCACGCGCCCGGGGAGCGCCGGGTATGGCAAGGCGAACCATCGCTCGACATGGGCGCTGGAGCGCGAGTGTCCACAGCACTGCGCGATATTTGTGGACCGCTTAAGTCCCTGATATGAGTGGACCGGGCACCGGGACCAGTACTGACCATACAGCATTCAGGCGACGCTTGCCAGGCCCTCCTTGT
>JAGVUW010000499.1 GCA_019136035.1 Verrucomicrobiota bacterium
GTTCTTCCTGAAGCCGGTCCTGGCCACGGTCCTGGCCGTGGTCATCCGTCATGAACGCCTCAACGCCTACACCATCGGCGGCACCGCCCTGGTCCTGGTCGGGCTGATCCTGGCCCTGCTCAGCGGCCGTGTCGTGCGGGCCGCGGCGAAGGAGTGATGCACCATGGCCGTTCCCTCACCCCTGATCCTGGCCGTGGACTGCGGCTCGACCAACCTCAAAGGCGCCCTCTTCGACGCCGCTCTCAACCGCCTCGGCGAAGCCGCGGTGCCGGTGCGCTACAGCCGCGACCAGGGCCCCGAGGTCGAACTCCCCGCCGAGGACCTCTGGCATGGCTTTCGCCAGGTCGCCCGAGAGGCCTGCCAGGCCGCCGGCGTCGCGCCCGGCGATATCACCGACGTCGCCCTCGACAGCCAGGCCCAGACCTTCGCCCTCGTCGATGCCGCCGGGCAGCCGCTGACGCCGTTCTATAGCTGGCTCGACCGCCGTGCCGACGACGCCACCGCCGCCCTGACGGCGCGCCTCGGTGACGCCTTCCACGAGCACTGCAGCTTCGCGCCGCCCATCCCCCAGCTCCAGATCTGCAAGATGCGCTGGCTCGCCGACCACGACCCGGCGCGCGTCCGCCAGGCCGCTGCCATGGCCATGCTCCCCGGCTTCATCGCCATGCGCCTCGGCGTACCCAACACCACCGACCTCAACCTCGCGGCCATGGGCGGCGCCTGCTCGCTGGCCCGCGGCACCTGGTGGCTCGAGGCCATCGCGGCCGCCGGCTTCGCCCTGGAACAGATGCCCCGACTGGTCGACGTCGGCACGGCCGTCCATGCCACGGCAGCACCGGCCGACGCGGCCTTCCGCACTCGCCTGCGGGTGACCTTCGCCGGCAATGACCAGACCGCCGGCGCCTTCGGCAATGCCTGCGAGCGCGGCGGGATGGTCGTGACTCTCGGGACCGCCCTGGTCGTCTACCGCCACACCGGCCGCACCCCGGGGCCGTACCATGCCGGCGCCTGCTGGGGGCCGTATCCCGGCGGGTCGTTCTACGAGCTGAGCACCATCGACGAAGGCTGCCAGGCCTTGGACTGGGCCCGCCAGCAGATCCTCCCCGGTGAGCCGCCGCAGGCCTTCGACCGCGCCGCCCAGGGCGTCATCGACGCCGCCCGGCAGGAGGCGGCGCCGCTGTTCTGGCCGCAGCGCCTGCGCGGCCCGGAGGCGTGGTCGGGCGAGTCGACGGAGACCGCCCTGCGCGCCTATGCCGTCCTCGAGGGCATCGGCTTCGCTCTGCGGCGTCTGATCGAGGTCACCCTGCAGGCCGGCGGACAGGCCGACGAGATTGCCGCCCTCGGCGGCGGCAGCCGCAGCGCCGTCTGGCTCGGCATCCTGGCCGATGTGCTCGGGACGCCGCTGACCCAGGGCCGCGGCGATGCCCTCCTCGGCGCCGCCGCCATGGCCACCGGCGCCCGACTCGGGCCGCCCGCGACCGCCCGCCGGACCGCCTTCCCACCCGACCCGCGCCGACAGGCCACCCTCGACCGGCGCTACCGGCGCTGGCTGGAACAGGCATGACACCCGGAGACACCAGCGCCCGCCGCGCCGCCATCCTTACCCTCGGCTGTCGCCTCAATCAGACCGAGAGCGCCCTCATCGCCGATGACCTCGCCCGCCATGGCTATGCCCTGGTGCCGTGGTCGGCGCCGGCCGAGGTGCGCGTCATCAACAGTTGCGGCGTCACCGCCGAGGCGGTCGCCAAGACCCGCAAGGCCGTCCATGCCGCCCGCCGGCGCTGGCCGGAGGCCGTCCTGGCCCTGGTCGGCTGCGCCGCCGAGATCGACCCCGCCACCTGGGCTGCCGAGGATGGCGCTGACCTGGTCGTCGGCAATGTCGTGAAGAACCGCCTCTGCGAGGCCCTCCCCGCCGATGGCCGCCGGCCCGACCGGCCGCGCCTCCTGGTCGGCCACACGCCGCCGCGCGACAGCGCCCCGGAGGCCTTCGAAGAAGCCGGCGCCGGACTCTTCCACGAACGCACCCGCGCCGCCCTCAAGATCCAGGAGGGCTGCGACTTCCACTGCAGCTACTGCATCGTCCCGACCCTCCGCGGCGCGGCACGCTCACGACGCTGGGACGACTGCCTCCGCGAAGCCGCCGCGCTCCTCGAACGCGGCCACCGCGAGATCGTCCTCACCGGCGTCAATATCGCCACCTACCGCGACCGCGGCCGTGACCTCGCGGACCTCGCCCGCGCCGTCCTCGACCTCGACCCTGCCTTCCGACTGCGCCTCGGCTCGACCGAGCCCGGGCCGGCACTGCCCCGCGTCGTCGAACTCCTCGCGGCCGAGCCGCGCCTGTGCCGGTTCCTCCACCTCCCCATGCAGTACGGCGACGACGCCATCCTCAAGGCCATGAACCGGCGCTACACCCTCGCCGAGTTCGAAGACCTCGCCTGGAGCGCGGTCCGCGCTGCACCCGGCCTCGGCCTCGGCTCGGATATCATCGTCGGCTTCCCCGGCGAGACCGAGAAGCACTTCGAGGCCTGCTGCGAGGCGGTGCGGCGACTGCCCCTGACCCACCTGCACGTCTTCACCTACTCGGCACGACAGGGCACTCCCGCCGCCACCTTCCCTCATCAGGTCCCCGGCACCGCCGCCGCCGAACGTGCCGCCGCCATGGCCCGCCTCGGCCGCGCCAAGGCCGCCGCCTTCGCCCAGGCCCAGATCGGACAGCGACTCGGCGTGCTCACCGAAAGCCGCGCCGCCGACGGACGCTGGCAGGGCTGGTCCGAGAACTACATCCGCGTCAGAATCCAGGACGGCGACCGCCTCGACGCCAATCGCATCGTCGGCGTCCGCATCGACCGCCTCGACCCCGACGGCAAGGCCCTCCAAGGCCACCTCGACGACGCCACGGCCTGAAACGCCCGACCGCCCGCCGGCCGCACCGCAGAACCCCGAATGGGGACACGGGGGACAAGGGAGACAAAGGGGCGCGGGAACGCCCAGCGCCGTAGCCGGCAAGGCCCGTCCGTGTCTGTCCGTGCGGGTCCGTGTCCGTCCGTGTCCCGAGCCCCCGGGCCGCGTCCTCGCGGCCTGGGCCTCCCTTGCCCCAAGGGGGCTGCGTCACCAGAGCCGCCAATCCTCCGTCCATCGGCTCTTCCGTCACCGGCAGGTAGAGGCCAGGGACGGCAGAGCCGTCAGTTATGGTAGCCGGTGATGTCGGTGTACATGGTGCTGCGGGCAAACGGAAACGGCGCGGTGATCACGCCGACGACGGCGCTCTGCACGTGGCCGTCCAGGAAGAGGTAGTTGGCGCCGTTGTTGTGTCGTGTCGAGTGCCAGGCGTAGTTGCCGTAGGTGGTGCGGTCGCCGTAGACCGTGCAGGAGGGGTTCGGGCAGAGCCAGCGGAAGTAGTTGTTGACGCCGTCGGTGATGTAGAGGATCGACGAGGGCTCCCTGATCTTGCCCATCGGCGTGCCGCTGACCGAGAGGTTGCGCGTGTACGACACGCCGTAGCCGAGGCCGGTGCTGGTCTTGCCGCCGCTGTAGATCGAGTTGCGCTCTTCCGAGACACACGTGTAGATCTTGGAGTCGGTGACGTAGCCCTTCAGAAGCGTGAACCACTCCTTGTTGGCGCCGCTGACGATGGTGTCCGGATCGACATAGCCCGAGCCGAGAGGGTAGCACTCGCGGTTGTCATCGGCGTACATGAAGGCCGCCAGGCCGATCTGCTTGAGGTTGCTGATGCAGCTCGCCTGACGCGCCTTCTCGCGCGCCTGCGACAGCGCCGGCAGGAGCATCGCCGCCAGGATGGCGATGATCGCGATGACCACCAGCAGCTCAATCAGGGTGAACCGACCCCTCGACCGTTCCGCCTGCCCCACCGTCGCGACCTGTTTCATAGGAGCCCCCCTGTCTGCTGGCACGCTTTCGACACCTACGACTCCAGAGCCGTTCAGCGACATGGCTACGCCACCGGCTTCGGCCGGCGACGCGCCCGCGCCGTTAAGTCTACATCGGCCGGCGATGTTCGGCAATGGGCCGCCACCCCACCCGGCCAGTCGGGAATCGCGTCGGCGGTCACTCGGCCAGCCTGAAGGGGTGCCGGCAACCGGCACCCCCTCTGCCGGATCCCCGGCGCCCGGGGCGCCGGCCATGGCAAGGCGAAACAGCGCCTGCCACCGGTGTGGAGCGCGAGTGTCCACAGACGCGAAGGCGTCCACGAGCCGGGCGGCATCGACAGCACAGCGACGCGAAGCTCCATGCGAGACAAGCCCTGACCCGCACCAACGCAACGGGCTCCAGGAGCGCGTCCATCGCGCCCCTGGAGCCCGTGAAGAGTGCCGGCCGGTGCCGACCGGATCAGTTGTGGAAGCCGGTGCGGTCGCAGTAGAGATTGCGGCGCGCATAGGGCGGGTTCGTCGCCGTGATCAACCCGACATTGGCGCTGGTCACATGGCCATCCAGACAGAGGTAGTTGGCGCCATTGTTGTGCCGGGTCGTGCTCCAGGCGTAGTTGCCGGCCGAGCTGCGCGCGCCGAAGTGGACGCAGGACGGGTTCGGGCAGAGCCAGCGGAAGTAGTTGTTGAGCCCGTCGGTGAGGTAGATCACCGACGAGGGCTCGGCGATCGTGCCCATCGAGGTGCCGCTGATCGAGAGGTTGCGCGTCAACGACACGCCGTAGCCCAGAGCGGTGCTGCTCGCGCCGCCGCTGCTGAAGGAGTTGCGGTCTTCCGAGGGACAGACATACAGCTTCGGATCCGTGACGTACGGCTTGAGCAGCGTGAACCACTCCTTGTTGGCGCCGCTGACGATGGTATCCGGGGCGACATAACCCGAGCCCACCGGGTAGGTCTCGCGGTTGTCATCCGCGTACATGTACAGGGCCAGGCCAATCTGCTTGAGGTTGCTGATGCAGCTCGCCTGACGAGCCTTCTCGCGCGCCTGCGACAGCGCCGGCAGGAGCATCGCCGCCAGGATGGCGATGATCGCGATGACCACCAGCAGCTCAATCAGGGTGAAACGCTTCAACAACCGGCTCGAGACCCCGAGTTCCGTGGCAGAGCGGGCGCCACCGTTCTCTACTGCCTGCTTCATGACTCAACCCCCTTTTTCTGCAGGTAGACATCCTCCCGGCCGGCGGGTTCCATCGGCGCCGGAGGACCCTGGTCGAGCGTCGCCCCAAGACGGCGCCCGTGGCCTCCCAGTCTAGCCCGGCTCATCCTCTTTTGCCAGCCTCTTCGGCCGATGACAACCCCGAAAGGGCCTCTGGAGAGCGCCCGGTTGCGGCAGTATGGTGTCGGCCCGTCGGCCCGGCCCGAGCGGCCCTTGCCGCTGCGGCCGAGCCCCCCATCGCCACCAGGAGAGAGCCACGACCCATGCACGGCGTCGAACTGCGTTATCAGCCCGAGCGCACGCGGACCTACCTCGGCAGTCCCTCGATCGTGCGCGCCCCCGACGGCGCCCTCGTCGCCAGCCATGACTACTACGGCGCCGGCTGCCCGCGCAACCATGAGCGCGAGGAGGCCCTGCTCAGCCTGTACCGCTCCGAGGACGACGGCCGCACCTGGATGCCGGTCACGCATCTGATGAATGCCTACTGGAGCACGCTCTTCACCCACCGCGGCGCCCTCTACCTCCTCGGCGTCTCGCAGCAGTATGGCTCCATCGTCATCCGGCGCAGCCTCGACAGCGGCTTCACCTGGACGCACCCCGCCGACGAGCACAGCGGCCTGCTGCGCCGCGGCGGCGTCTACCACGACAACCCGAACTACCACGGCGCGCCGGTGCCCATCCTGATCCACCGCGGCCGGCTCTACCGCGCCTTCGAGGACTGCGACCGCGCCGTCTGGGGCCGCGGCTTCCGCAGCCTGGTCCTCTCGGTACCCGAGGACGCCGACCTCCTCGAGGCCGGGCACTGGACGCAGAGCAACGCCGTGGCGCTCGACCCGGCCTGGCTGCCGGCCTCGTGGCCGGCCCTCGAGAATCCCGGCTGGCTCGAGGGCAATGTCCTCGCCGACCCCCAGGGTCGCCTCTGGAATATCCTGCGGGTGCACTCGCGGCCGCTCGTCGACCGCGCCGCCATGCTCCGCGTCGAGGACGACGGCCGGCGTCTTACCTTCGACCCCGCCGACGGCTTCATCGATTTCCCCGGCGGCATGACCAAGTTCACCATCCGCCGCGACCCGTCGACCGGCCTCTACCTGACCCTGTGCAACCCCCACACCGACCCCGCCGCTCCGGCGCAGCGCAACATCCTCGCCCTGGCCGCCTCGGCAGACCTGCGCTCGTGGCGGGTGGTGCGCCGGCTGATTGAGGATGACAGCGGCCTGCCCTGGGAACTCTCGGTGCGCCTGACCGGCTTCCAGTACGTCGATTGGCAGTTCGACGGAGATGACCTCGTCTACCTCGTGCGCACGGCCCACCGCGGCGCCCGCAACTACCACGACGCCAACCGCATTGTCTTCCACCGCCTGCCGCGCTTCCGGGCGGATCTGCCGTCACTGGCCGCTGCCTGCCAGTGACCGAAGATCCGCTTGCGCCGCGCCCGGCCGCGGCCATAGTGCCGCAGGACCACGCGAGACACGCCGATGCCGCCCCCGCGGCGTCGGCGCGCAACCCGGAGGCCGACCGCGATGACCCGCGCTGTGATCTTCGATATGGATGGCGTCCTGACCGACTCCGAGCCGGTCATCAAGGAGGCCGCCATCGCCGGACTGCGCGAATTCGGCATCGCCCCCCGGCCCGAGGACTTCGAGGCCTTCGTCGGCATGGGCGAGGACCGCTACATCGGCGGCGTCGCCCAGCTCTACGGGCTCGCCTACGTGCCGGCCATGAAACGCCGCGTCTACGAGATCTACCTCGAGCGGGTCATGGGGCGGGTGCGGGCCTTCCCGGGGGTCCATGACCTCGTGCACGACCTCCGCCGACGCGGCCTGGCCCTCGCGGTCGCCTCGAGCGCCGATCGCATCAAGGTCGAGGCCACCCTCAAGGCCATCGACCTGGCACCAGCCCTCTTCGGCGCCGTCCTCACCGGCGAGGCGGTCGAACACAAGAAGCCGTCGCCGGATATCTTCCTGGCCGCCGCGGCACGCCTCGGCATCGACCCGGCGGCGTGCTGCGTCGTCGAGGACGCGGTCAGCGGTATCCGCGCCGCCAAGGCGGCCGGGATGCGCTGCGTCGCCGTCGAACAGAGCTTCCCCGCCGCCGTCCTCGAGCCGGCCGGGCCGGACTGCATCCGGCCGAGCGTCGCCGCCGTGCGACCCGCCGACCTCGGCCTGGCCGAACCGGCATAGGGCGCCGGGCGCGGGCGGGGAAGGGACAGCAGGGACACAAGGGACAGAAGGGACCGAAGGGCCGGGCGACCAGCGGCTGGCCCCGCCTCGTGGGAGCGTAGCGGTGTGGCCCGGCTGCGGCTTCTGGGTCAGAGTGCCGCGCTCACGCGGAAGCGTGCGCCGTGGCTTCAGCCCGGCGCGACTCCGGGTGCCGCCGCGGCCTGAAGGCACGCGGCACACTTCCGGCCGAGGCCGGTACTCTGACGGGGAAGGCTCGGCAGACGGTATCCTGCCGTGCCAGATCGGATCCCCCGGCCGCCTGCCTGGGAGCGCCGAGCGTCGGCTCGGCATTGCCTGGCGGGGGGGCTGTCTGCCTTGACTCGGCACCGCCAGGCCCTATGGTCAGCATGACACGGCACGGCGCCGGTGTCTCGGGGAGCCTCAGGCTCCGGAATCCAGTGGAGACGACCCATGGCAACAGCCCGCGGTGACGAGTTTCTGGCACGCATTAACAAGGTCATGCCCCATGGCTCGAGCACGGGCTCGAAGGCGGCGGTGTACCGTCCGGAGGAGCCGGCGCTGATCGAGCGTGGTCGCGGCTGTCGCATCTGGGATGTCGACGGCCGTGAGTTCATCGACTTCCGCAATGGCCTCGGCCCGGTGACCCTGGGCTACTGCCATCCGGCCGTCAACGAGGCCATCCGCGAGCAGCTCGAGCGCGGCATCGTCTACAGCCATCCGCACCGCCTCGAGTGCGAGGTGGCCGAGCTGCTCACCGAGGTCCTGCCCTGCGCCGAGCAGGTGCGTTTTCTGAAGACCGGCGGCGAGGCGTGTGCGGCCTGCATACGCCTGGCGCGGGCCTACACCGGCCGTGAGCATGTCGTGCAGATCGGCTATAACGGCTGGCTCAACAGCCTCGCCGCCGGCGGCCAGTACCGCCCCGGCGTCGCGGCCGAGAAGGTCCCCGCCGGCGTGCCTGCCGGCCTGGCCGCCGTGCACCACGCCGCCGGATGGGATGACATCGCCGCCGTGGAGAGGCTCTTCGAGCTCCTGCCCGGTCAGATCGCCGCGGTCACCGTCGCCGCCGGCTATGCCAACATGGCCGCCGGAAAGACCTTCTACCCGGCCCTGCGCGCCCTTACCAGCAAACACGGCGCCCTGCTCATCTACGACGAGATCGTCACCGGCTTCCGCGTCGCCCTCGGCGGCGTGCAGGAGTACTTCGGCGTGACGCCGGACCTGGCCGTCTTCGCCAAGGGCGTCGCCAACGGCATGCCCCTGAGCGTCTTCTGCGGTCGCCGTGAGGTCATGGGCCTGTGCGAGCGCGGCGGCCCGGCGGTGATCTCGTCGACCTATGGCGGCGACGCCCTGTCGCTGGCCGCGGCGCAGGCGACCATCGGCGTCTACCGCAGCCAGGACGTCATCGGCCACCTCTGGCGCCAGGGCGAGGCCCTCTGGGGCGCCCTCAACCAGCGCTTCGCCGCCCGTGGCGTCGCCCTGCAGCTCAAGGGCTTCTGGCCCTGCCCGCAGTTCTGCGCCACGGCCGGCGCCGCCCCCGACCTCCTGCCGCGCTTCTTCCGCGCCGCCTACCGCCACGGCGTCAGCCTCTACGGCGTCTCCTACGTCAACTTCAGCCACAAGGACAGCGACGTCGCAGAGACCCTCGAGCGCCTCGAGCGTGCCCTGGGCGACCTGTGAGGACACCCACCGCCATGATCCTCGATATCCATACCCATCTCCCACCCGCAGCCCAGTGGCCGCTCTTCCTCGAGCACTGCCGCGACTGCGGCATCACCCTGGCGGTGGTCTCCAGCCTCGGCTCGTGGGCGCGCTACCCGGATGCCGATGACATCCGGCGCGCCAATGACGAGGCGCGCTGCATGGCCGAGACCGCCCAGGGCATGGTCCTCTGGTTCGCCTACATCAACCCCCAGAACGACAACGCCCTCATCGAGCTGGACCGCGCCCTGGGCGACGGCGCCTGCGGCGTCAAGCTCTGGGTGTCGCTCAAGGACCCCGCCACCGGCAGCCTGGCGCGCGTGCTGCCCGTCCTCGCCGAGGCCGAGCGCCGGCGGGTCCCGGTGCTGATCCACACCTACCAGCGCACCGATGCCAACCTCGAGGGCGAGGTGACGGTCGCCGAGTTCGCCGACCTGGCGCGGCAGTTCCCCAAGCTGACGCTGATCGCGGCGCACTCCGGCGGCAACTGGCGGCAGTGCCTTGGGCTCCTGCGCGACCTCCCCAATACCGTCGTGGATATCTGCGGCGGCTACCCCGAGACCGGCATGGTCGAGGCCCTGGTCGCCGACCTCGGCGTCGAGCGCGTCCTCTACGGCAGCGACGCCCTCGGCCGCTCGTTCGTCTCGCAGGTCGCCAAGGTCACCCTGTCGTCGCTGTCCGCGCCCGCCTGCTTCAGGTGACACCGGGCCAGGTCAGCGCCGCCCAGATGACTGCCGCCGGCCTGCCGGCCACGCCGCGGCTGGCGGTGCCGGCCTTCGCCGAGGACCACTTCTGCTTCGCCGGGTCGTGGCCGTTCCGGCCGAGCGCGGCGCCGACGCCGGCCGACCTCGACTGCGCCCTGGCCGCCGTCGGCATCGCGCGCGCTTACGTGGCCGACGCCGGGAGTGTCTACGCCCTGGACGTCCTCGCGGCCAACCGCGCCTTCCTCGCCGCGACGGCCGGCCGGCCGCGCCTGGCGCCCTTGGCGGCGATGGTGCCCTACGCGCCGAACTGGCGGGCCGTCCTGGAGGAGTCCCGGGGGCGCGCCGTCGGCGGTGTGGTGTACCCGTACCTGCACAACTGGCGCCTCGACGACCCGCGCTGGCGGCCGTTCTTCGAGGCCTGCGCCGAGGCCGCCTTCCCGCTCTGGATCAACACCGCCGTCAGCGATGGGCGTTTCCGTCACCGCGGGGTGGTCTGGCGCGACGTCAGCACCGACGAGCTCCTCGCCTGGATGCAGGCGGCGCCGGCCAATGACTACGTCGTCCAGGGCGCCGGCTTCGGCCAGATCAAGGCCGCCCTCGAGCGCTGCCCACAGGCCCGACGCGTCCGCTTCGACATCTCGAAGCTGACTGACACCAGCGCTGTCCTCGCCGGACTGGTCCGCCAGCACGGCTGGGACCGCCTCGTGCTCGGTACCGAGTTCCCCTTCCGCGACCTGCGCCAGGTCCGCCAGGCGGCCCGCGTCCTCTGCGGCGTCGTCGGCTCCTGACCCGACGACGCATCCCCGCCCCGGCGCGCGGCCGGGGCGGGGGGAATCGCCATCCTCAGAGCAGGTAGAGGACGACCATCGCGGTCAGACTCACCGCGTAGATGCAGGCCCAGGTCCAGCCGCTGCCGAGGAGGCGCTGAATGAAGGAATTCCCCAGCTCCGACGCGGCGGTGGCGGCCTCATCCGAGGCCGGTAGAATCGCCGGCACCGCCAGGTAGCACCCGAAGACGAAGCTCATCATCAGGCCCAGGTAGATGAAGAGGTTCCCGGGCTTCGGCAGGGCCGCCTCGAACCACGAGGCCGCCAGGAAGGCCACCAGCGAGAGCACGGCCCAGGCGATGCCAATGCGCCCGATCAGGCTGGGCTCGGGACGGGTCGTACGACCCAGATCCGCAAAGAGACTCGGGGCGTCGCCCGAGGGCGACCCCTGCCAGAGACGGCTCGCCAGGCTGACCACCACCATGACCACCAGGCACACCGGGAAACTCAGGATGGTCTGCTCGGCCGCGCCCATGTCAAAAACAAACCGCGCCACGACGTTGAAGGCGATGCCGACGACACCGCAGGCCGCCGCGCCCCAGCCGTTGGCGCCACGCCAGAACAGCGCCGCCGCCACAATCACGAAGATCGGCGGCTCGAAGAAGCCCATCAGGCCGTAGGCCGCCTGGATGATGCCCTGCTTCAGCGAGACCCACGCGAAGACCATCCCGATGCTGCCGCCGATGAGGGTGGCCACGCGGCCGACCCAGACGTAGTGCCGCGACTCCTTGCCGGGCAGGAAGCGCCGGTAGAAGTCGTGCTGCACCAGGGTCGAGAGCGAGCTCAGGAGGGCACTGGCAGTCGAGTTCGAGGCCGCGACCAGCGCCGCCAGGAACAGCCCGCCCAGGCCGACCGGCAGGAAGTCATTCAGGAGCTGCGGCAGGATGCGGTCGCCGAGGGTCGCCTCCTGACCGGCGTAGATCGTCGTCCCGGCAATGCCCGGGAGAATGTACGAGAGCGTCAGCGGGCCGGTCATCAAGGCCGCCAGAATCACGCCGCGCGCCGACTCGCGCACGGAACGGCCCGCAAACGAGCGCTGCACGATGTACTGACTGGTGCACCAGTAGGGCAGCCCCAGGACGGTGAACATCACCACGTCCTTCCACGTCGGCCAGACGCCGGCCGTACCGGATTTCCAGAAGACGAAGTAGTCGGCCTTGCCCATGGCGACCATGGTCGAGTACAGCTCGTCCAGACCGCCGACCTGCTTGAGCACCAGCGGCAGCAGGATCAGGCCGCCGAGGATCATCAGGAAGGACTCGATCACCGACGAGAAGGCCGCGCCGATCAGGCCGGACGAGAAGCAGTACACCAGCACCGCGACGCCGACGTACAGGATCAGACTCTCGGGCGAGACCTTCAGAATCGGCCCCAGCACCGTCGCCAGGGTGCACATCCCGACACCCGCGAAGCAGGCGTAGTAGAGGATCCACAGCCCCGCCGGCAGCAGCCGCAGAGCGACGCCGTAGCGCGCCTCGAGGAACTCGCTGATGGTGGTGATCTTCATGCGCCGCAATCGCGGCACGAAGAACAGCGCGCTGATCGCCGCCAGCATGTTGCCGGTCCAGGCAATCAGCAGGGCCGACACACCCCCGCCGCTGAAGGCCGCACCCGCCGGGCCGACCAGGTAGATCGCCGCGACGTTGGTGCTCATCACCGACCCGGCGATCACCCACTTGTTCAGCGATCGACCCGCCAGGAAGTAGTCGTCCTCGGCTTTGACATAGCGGCTCAGGTAGACCCCGAGCGCCGCCACACCGACCAGATAGATCAGGACCACCAGTGCGTTGACCATCGTCCCACCGCCTCTCCTGACTGCCGCCACCGACTGGACTGGCCCCCGCGGACCCTCGAGGTCGCCGGGAACGCCCGTACGACGGCTCCACACAACGGCGGTACTGTGCCACGGCTTCGGCCAGCGGTCAACGCCGGAAGCCCAGCGCACAAGGGCTGTTCGAAAGCTCGGTTCTGGCACCCCTCCAGGGTGCATGGCGTGGAATCCGCGGTTCCGGGGGTCGTACTCAGCACGACCCCCGGCTACGATCTGGCACCCCTCCAGGGGTGACCGAGAGAACGCTGGCGCGATCGTCGGGCAGCCCAGCCCAGCGCACAGGGCTGAGGGGGGATCAGAGAAGGGAAGAGGAAGAGATCGGTAAGATCGGTCGGATCCGCCGCGCGCCGCGCGGCCCGAAAAAAGAAAATGGCATCCCCAAGGGGAGTCGAACCCCTGTTTACGGGATGAGAACCCGTTGTCCTAGGCCACTAGACGATGGGGACGCAGAACGCCACATACTTTACCGAGCGCCGCGCGATTGTCAAGCCGTTCCCGGGCCCGAGGGCGCATGTCTGTTCCGTAGGTATCGCCGCTGTGGGATCCTTGCCCGGACCGGCGGTCCGGGGGACGGTCATGTGTTCTTCGGGGGGCGCTTCCTGGCCGGTTTGCCGCGGGA
>JAGVUW010000303.1 GCA_019136035.1 Verrucomicrobiota bacterium
ACGAGGGCTTCGCGGTCTGGAACGAGGCCGAGGACCGCAACTACGTCTTCAATGGCGGGGCCTGGGTGACGATGGGTTCGACCCAGAACCACGAAGCCCTGGCCGGGCTGCTCGGCGGCGCCGAGGACGACCACTGGCACCTCGGCGGGGCGCTCTACGCGGCCCTGACCGGCCTGCAGCCGTCGCGGCTCCTGGCCGCCGACGCGGCCGGCCTGCCGCAGGCCACGGCGCTGAGCGCCTGGCTGCGAGCCGATCCCGGCAGCGTCGCCCTCCAGGCCGACCCCGACGGTGGGGTCACCCTGAGCCTGCCGGCGGCAGTGCCGCGCGGCGCCCCGACCGCAGGCCATATCCTGGTCGGGAACGGGACGGCCTGGGAGAGCGTGAGCCAGACCGCGATCAGCCAGCTCGGCACCATCGTCGCGGGCACCTGGCAGGGCACCCCCATCGCCGGCGAGTACGTCGATCTCGCCGAGAATGGCGGCCTGACGCATGGCTCCGGCCTGAAGATCAACCTGGATCCGAAAAACGACAGCCTGGTGCTGGCGTCCGGCTACCTTTCCGTCGGCATGATCGGCGCCGAGCACATCATCGACGGCTCACTGAGCGGCCTCGAGATCGCGGCGGGGAGCCTGACCGGGACGCACCTGGCGGCGCAGTCGCTGACCCTCGACCGCCTCGCCGGCATGGACGGCGCGGGCGCGCCCGGCCAGCCGCTGGTGGCCGACGGCGCCGGCGGCGCCAGACTCGGCGTCGCCAGCCCGCTGCGGGGGCACCCGGACAACGAGACATGGGAGCCGATCCGGCAGATACCGGCGCCGATCGAGCCGGCGGCAGTCGCCGAAGACGAGACCGGCGTCCTCTACGTCGCGGACAAGGCGGCCCACTGCGTCCGCCTCTACGACGGCGCCGGGCGCTTCCTGGGCTGGCTGGGCGCCGGCTCCGATGCGACGGTCGGCTTCCACGGCGCCGAGGACGCGGCAAAGCCCGTCTCGGGGGGCGCCCCGGGGGCCTTCCTGGAGCCCTCGGCGGTGGCCATCAACACTTGGGAATACGCGAGCAAGGACACCACCTCCGGCAGCTCCGCGAACCGCCTCTGGGTAGCCGACTCCGGCAACAACCGCCTGCAGGCCTACGACCTCGACAGCCTTACCAAGGCGCCGATGGTGGTCACCGGCGAGAGCCTCGGCTGCAATGGCTACAGCTTCAACCGTCCCAGCGGCCTGGCGGTCCTGGCGAATACGCTGTATGTGGCTGACACCGGCAATCACCTCATTCTCAGTATCATCGACTACCCGGGAAGTCAGCCCTACGTCACGGGCTGGTACGGCAGCGCCGACGACCTCGTGGGAGCATACCACTACGGCTGCCCGCCGGCCGGCGGGGCGGTGGCCGGCTCGAAGGCCCTGCAGTTCGACAGCCCGCGCCTGATCTCGGCGTCCCGCAATGCCGGGACGTACACGTCGCGGCTGGCGGTAGCGGACGCCGGCAACACCCGCGTGATGCTCATCAATCTGTCCTACCAGGGAATGGTGGGGTGGTATGGCGGCGACACCCTCGGAGGCTCCGGCTGGCACACGGATGGCACGCCGGCACCCGGCACCGGCGATGGGCAGCTCCAAGTCGTGCAGGGGGTCTGCCTCTACCCAGATGTCATGGTGATCGCTGACGCCGGTGGGAACGTCCTTCACCTCGTCGACCTGCCGGATGACAGCAACCTCGTCCCCTTCACCGGCCGTTACGGTTCGGAGGGGGCCGGTCCCGGGCAGTTCCGGGCGCCGCATGGCATGGCTCTCGCCAGCGATGGCGGCCTGTGGGTCTGCGACACCGGCAACCAGCGTCTGCAAAAACTCCTGCCGCCGCACGCCGGCCACTTCGCCGTCGCCGGCCCCGAGGTCGGTCCGGTGGTCATCGGCGCCGACGTCCCCGACCCCAGTGCGGCCCTGCACATCGCCTCGGCGCAGGGCGGCCTGCTGATACCGCGTATGGACGCCTGGCAACTGGAGAGTATCGCCGACCCCGCCGAGGGCCTGCTGGTCTACGGCTACGAGTCCGAGCGCAGCGGCTATGGCGCACGGCAACAGGGGCTGTACTTCTGGGACGGCTACCAGTGGCGCCGCATCGGCGAACTGGGCTACGGCGAAGTGAGCGCGGAGAAGATCGGCTACAACGCCGTGCAGTCGCACCACATCGACTACAACGCCGTACAGGGATACCACATCGCCGACGGCACCATCGGGGCGGCCGACATCGCGACGGGGAGTATCACCGACGACCGCCTGGCGCCGATCGCCGCGCCGGGCAAAGTCGACGGCAAAGCGGTGCGCCTGCAGAGCGGCGGTGGCATCATCGAGAGCGACGGCCAGCTCGGGCTCGACTGGGGGGTGATTGACCAGCACGTCAGCCAGAAGCCACCCTACAAGAGCGCCGGGACAACGGGCGCCGCGCCGCGTGTGGTCGAGGTCCACGACGACGACAGCCTGGCGGCCGCCCTGGCGGCCCTCGCCGCCGCCGATGCCGCGACCCCGGCTCTGGTCCGCATGGCGCCGGGGATCTACCGTGGGCCGTTGCGGATGGCGTCGCATGTCGCCATCGAGGGCAGCGGCATCGGCACGACCGTGGTGCGCGCCGAGAACGGCGTCGGTGTCATCGCGACGGGTGTGGTCGACGCGTCGTTGCGTGACCTGAGCATCGCGGTCAGCGGCGATGCGGGACCGGCGCTGGTCGGCGTCGACGCCCGCGCCAGTGCCCTCGGGGCGGGGTTGCGGCTGAGCCGAGTACGGATTGCGGTTTCCGGCCCGACGGCGGCCGGTGCCGTCGGTGTGGAGAGCGACGGCGAGGGGATCGTCCTGGAGCAGGTCGAGGTCGAGATCGACGTCGCCAGCGCCGAGCCCGCCGTGGGCCTGGCCCTATCCGGGGCGGCGCGGGTGGCGGACAGCCGCATCCAGGTCAGCAACCGCCTCGGCGCAGCGACCGGGCTGGCCGTGCAGGCCAGCGTCGGCGCCGCAGTCGAGGTGTGCCAGGTTCACCTCGCGGCCACGGCGACCGCGGGCCACGCCAGCGCCATGCGGGTCGCGGGGGCGGGCGACGTGACGATCAGGGACTGCGCCCTGGCGGCCTCGGGCGGGCTCGTCGGCGAGGCCCTCAGTGCAGTCGGCGCGGCCGACGGCGCGGGTCTCGGGGTGCGGGTGACCGCCAGCGAGATTCGCCTGACCGGCCTCCTGCCGGCCGCGAAGCTGGCCAAGATCGCCGTCGCCGGCACCAGCCGGGTCGAGCTGTTCTCAGCGCAGGTGCTGGGGCCGGGCGCGGTCGTCGCCGGAGCGACCACGGGGCAGTTCCGCGCGCTCTACTCGAGGCTTGACGGCGCCCTCCCCGCCGACCTGGCGGGCGCGTGCGCCTTCTGCACCGCCGTCGATGCGGCGACCGGCGCCGTGGTGCCGGTCGGCGGGGTGCCGGGAGGCCAGCCATGAAGGCCCGGCAGAACGGCTCGTGGCGCCTGGGCCGGCGGCCCTCCGCGGCGATCCTGGCCGGGACATTGAGTGTCCTGGCCGGGCTTGCCGTCACGGCAGCCGAGGCCGGGCGCTACCGCGTGGCCGGGGGCATCGCGGCGGCGGGGGACGGCACCGCCAGCGGCGGCGGCTACCGGCTGCAGTACGTCGTCGGCACCGGCACCGCCGGCGTCGGCAACGCCGCCAACCGACGCGTCGAGCACGGCTGGCGGCTCGAGACGCCGGCGCCGCTGCGCTACCGCTACCGCCTGGAGCCCGGGTGGAACCTCTGCGGTGCACCCGGCGTCAGCGACGCCAGCATCGCCACAGTCTTCCGCGGTGCGGCCGGCGCTCCGATCAAGGTCGGCGGCATCCAGTACCTCGCCGCCGACGGCAGCTTGGTGACGCCGGCCGAGGCCGACCCGCTCCTGGCCCGGGAGGCCTTCTGGGTCTTCAGCTACTGGGGCGGCCTCGGGGAGCCGTTCTACGCCCTTGATGCACCCCTTCCGGACGACGGCAGCCGCTGGCAGGATGCCCTCCGGCCCGGCTGGAACTTCCACTCGCCGCCCTACGTCGTGAGCGTCCCGAGTCCCGGTGCCGCGTCGCGCATCCTCTCGGTATGGCGCTGGGACCCGGCGGAGGCGGCGTACGTACCGATGCTGCCGCTGCAGCTTCTCGAGCCCCTGCAGGGGTACTGGATCTTCGTAGCGCCCTCACCGGCGCCCTGAGAGGAGTCTGGCATGGCTTGCCGGTCGTTGTGGTGCCGATGCGGTCTGGCGCTGGTTGTGGCCGTGTTCCTGGTGGCGGTCCCGCGCGGGCGGGCCGAGCCCGATCTCGAGGCGGCGGCGGTAACGCAGGCCCGCGCCGATCTCGAGGCGGGGCGCTACGCGGCGGCCCACGAGCGCCTGCGGAAGGCATTCCGGGAGGACCCCGCGAATGTCGACATCAGCTTCCTCCTGGGCCAGGCCGCCATGGGCCTGGAGGACTACGAAGCAGCCGCGGCGGCCTTTGACCGCGTCCTGATGATGCGTCCGGACGCCGCCCGCGCCCGCCTCGAGCTGGCGCGGGCCTACGCCCACCTCGGGCTCTATGATGTCGCCGAGGCGCTCTTCCGCGAGGTCGACCGCCAGGCGGATACGCCGGATGGCGTCCGTCGCAGCATCGGTGCCTACCTCGAGCAGATCGCAGCGGCGCGCTCGCGGCACGCCTTCAGCGGCATGCTGACGGTGGCCTTTGCGCGCGACAACAATGCCCGCATCAGCCCGGATGGTGCTGTCGTCCTGCCCGGCCTGCCGCCGCTGAGCGTCCCGGTCGAGCGCGACCTCTACGCGGCTCAGAGCCTGCTCCTGCAGCACCAGTTCGCCCTGTCGCCGGGACGGCGCCTGGCCTGGGCCACGGAGCTGCTGGGGTACAACGCCCTGTATCGCGACGAGGACGACCTCGACGTGCAGTACCTCCGCCTCGACACGGGGCCGCGCTGGCGGCACGGCCGCGCGGTCCTGGGCCTGGGCCTCAACGGCGGCTGGATGGTCAAGGACGATGACCGCTACCTCGGCACCTGGGGCAGCCGTGCCTTCGCCGACATCGCTCTCAGCCGCGAGGCGGCGGTGCGTTTCGAGCTCGCTGGCGAGCGTCGGCGCTACTGGCAGGAACGCGACGCCGACGGCACCGCGGCGAGCCTGGCCGTGCGCCCGACCTGGGTGCGCGGTCGCCACGCGCTCAGCGCCGAGGCCGGCCTCGAGACGCACCGGGCGCGCGAGGGCTGGGAGGCCTACGACAAGGCCTTCGTCGGCCTCGGCTACCAGATGGCCCTGCCCTGGCGGCTGACCCTGCTCACGGGCTGCGGCTGGGAGCACTGGCGTTTCGACGATCCCGAGCCGCTGGCGGCGGGGCGGCGCCGCGACGACATCGGCAGCCTGAGCCTGGGCCTGCGCCGGCGCCTGAGTGAGCGCGCCAGCGCCGAGATCCGGCACCGTTTCGAGACATCGGACTCGAGCAGCGATCTGTATGACTACGAACGCCAGGTCACCGTCCTCAGCCTGACCTGCGCCTTCTGAGCCGACCCGGCGCTGGCGCCGAGCCAAGGAGGTCCTGACATGGAACATCGACACCACGGCAGCCGCGGCTGGATGGCCTGGGCCGCCTGGGTGCTGTGCGCGCCGCTGCTCCTGGCTGACGCGCCGACGCCGGCGGGCCTGGTCGTGGCCGTGCGCGGCGACGTCACGATCACGCCGGCGGGGGGCACGGCGCGGCCGGTTGTGCTCAAGGACGAGGTCCGCCAGCACGACACCCTGCGCACGGGAGCGCGCGGCCGCGTGCAGATCTGCTTCGAGGACGACACCATCCTGAGCCTCGGGCGCAATACCCAGATCGAGATCAGCGAGTACGTCTTCAAGCCCAGCGACAGCCAGGGCGCCATGAGCCTGAACATCAGCGAGGGCGTCTTCCGCGTCGTCGGCGGCATCATCATGAAGATCGCGCCGGAGAACTTCCGCGCCGAGACGCCGACGGCCACCATCGGCATCCGCGGGTCGTCCTTCGCCGCCGAGGCCACCGCCAACCGGACCCGGGTCGTGCTCCTGGGGACGACCGGGGCGGGCATCACGGTCAGCAACGACGACGGCTACCGCATCGTCTACATCCCGAGCACCGGCGTGGCCGTGGCGCTCGGGCAGGCACCCGGGCCGGTGCGGGCCATGGATGCGGTGGCCGCGGCGCTCCTCGGGCAGACCCGCGTCGGGGGCGCCGGGGGCGCTCCCGGTGCGGGTGAAGGCGGCAGCAGCGGCGGGCAGGACGAAGGCGCCGCGATCGACCCGCAGGGCCTGATCCCCGGCTACCGGACGGAGACCGAGGCCCGCCTGGCCGTGGCCGCGGAGCCGCCCGACGGCAGTCTGCCCATGGGCGATGGCACGGCCATCGGCCTGGACCTCGCCAACGGCTGGGCCCTGCGGACGCTGTCGCCGGATGAGGTCGCGGTCACGGTCGGCCTCGAGGACGGCCGCCCGAGCCGCGTCGAGAGCGGCGGGATGGTCCTGCACGCCCCCGGCACCAGCGACAGCGACGACACCTTCCCGGAAGGCCCGACGGCAGGGCCGGGGCTGCCCTTCACCTTCACCGACGGCCGCATCGCCGGCAACAGCGCCGTGACCGTGAGCCGCGGCCGCATCGCCCCGGTCGGCACCGCGGCCGACATCGAGACCTGGGGCCAGTGGGAGATGGACATCGCCGACCCGAATGGGACGGCCAGCCACCGCGTCGTCGGCCTCTGGCAGGCCACCAGCCTGGCCCGGACGGCCGCGGATGTCGTGCGCGGGCTCCTCCTCGGCGCCGATTTCACGGGGACCTACCGCGGCAGCGCGCACTGCCTGCGCAACGGCGCCGAGCGCTTCGACGGCACGGCCCGCTTCGACCTCGACTTCCGCAGCAGTGCCTTCACCGGCGCCATGGACTTCGCCGGCGACGGCGGCCCGGCGATGGATGTCGCGGGGAGCATCGGTGAGAGCGGCGTCCAGGGCCGGGTCACGGCCATCCGTGGCGACAGCGCCGTGCGCTCGTCATCGCTGCGCGGCGCCTTCCATGGCGAAGCCGGGCAGTCCCTGCAGGGCGCCTTCGACGCCCAGTCGGCGGCCAACCGCTACATCGGCATCTTCGCGACCTCGCGTCGGGAGAGCCCGCCGAAGGCCACGGCGAGGCCGTAGAGCCGGATGGTCCATCGGTCCAGAAGCTGAGACCATTGCCCTGCAGAGCGTTGTCGACTTCACGCCTGGCACATGCAGTCACGGATAGACGTTGCTGGCCCTGGCGTACAGCGGAGCTTCCGTCACTGGCGGGTTACGGCCAGTGGAGGAAGACCCGTCAGAACTCGGCGCTGCCGGGCGTCCGCGGGAAGGGGATCACGTCGCGGATGTTGTGCATGCCGCTGCAGAACTGGACCATGCGTTCGAAGCCGAGTCCGAAGCCGGCATGGGGGACGGTGCCGAAGCGTCGCAGGTCGAGGTACCAGCCGTAGTTCTCGGGGGGCAGTCCGGCCTGGCGCAGGCGGTCGCAGAGGGCATCGAGACGCTCCTCGCGCTGGCTGCCGCCGATGATCTCGCCGACCTCCGGCAGGAGCACGTCCATAGCCGCGACGGTACGCTGGTCGTCGTTGAGGCGCATGTAGAACGCCTTGATCTCGCGCGGGTAGTCGGTGACCACGACGGGGCCCTTGCAGACGACCTCGGTGAGGTAGCGCTCGTGCTCGCTCTGCAGGTCGATGCCCCAGGAGACCGGGAAGTCGAAGGCGACGGTGGCCTTCTCCAGGTGGGCGACCGCCTCGGTGTAGGTCATGCGCTCAAAGCGACTGGCGGCGAGGTGCTCGAGGCGTTTCCGGAGGCCCTTGGAGACGCGCTGGTCGAAGAAGGCGAGGTCAGCGGGGCAGTGCTCGAGGACGTAGCTGAAGAGGAAGCGCAGGTAGTCCTCGGCGAGGCTGGCGTCGTCGCTGAGGTCGGCGAAGGCCATTTCCGGCTCGATCATCCAGAACTCGGCCAGGTGCCGCCGGGTGTTGGAGTTCTCGGCGCGGAAGGTCGGCCCGAAGGTGTAGATATTGCCGAGGGCGCAGGCGTGGGTCTCGCCCTCGAGCTGGCCGCTGACGGTGAGGTTGGCGCGGCGCCCGAAGAAGTCCTGGGCGTAGTCGACGAGGCCGGTCTCGGGGAGGCGCGGCGGCTTCTCCAGGTCGAGGGTGGTGACCTGGAACATCTCCCCGGCGCCCTCGCAGTCGCTGGCCGTGATAATCGGCGTGTGCACGTAGAGGAAGTGCCGTTCGTGGAAGAACCGGTGCGTGGCGAAGGCGAGGGCATCGCGCAGGCGCATGACCGCCCCGAAGGTATTCGTCCGCGGCCGCAGGTGCGCCACCTCGCGCAGGACCTCGAAGGAGATGCGCTGCTTGCCGAGCGGGTAGGCGGTCGGCTCACAGTGGCCGAGCACCCGGACCTCGCTGGCCCGCAGCTCGACCGCCTGACCGGTGCCCGGCGAGGCCACCAGGGCGCCCTCGACGACGACGGAGGCACCCGGATGCAGACGCAGGACGTCACTCTGGTAGTTCGGCAGCGACTGGTCGGCGACGACCTGGAGGTTCCCGAAGGCTGAGCCGTCGTTCACCTCGATGAAGGAGAAGCCGCCCTTGCTGTCGCGCCGGGTGCGCACCCAGCCGCCGACGGTGACCGTCTCGCCGACGACCGGTGCCTCGAGAATGGTGCGAACCAGGGTCCTTTTCATAGCCACCTAGCGCCTTCTGTTAGTGGTATGGAATGATGGATGGATGGAATGGTGGAGGAGGGTAAGGGCGGAAGGGGGTGCGGGCGAGCAAGGCGCGCCTGGCGTGGGCACGCCGGCCGTTCCGGCCTGGGCGTTGTCGCCCTGCCGGAGCCGTCCCGTGCCTTGCCGGCGTCCGTCGTCGGCGCCGGTGCTGATCTGCCCGCATGCCATGGTCTGTGAGGGTCCCTTACTCCAAGCTCCGCGGCGGGCACCCGGGCGGTTGCCCGCCGCGGTTCCCGCTCCTCAGAGCAGGACGATGCCGGCCTGGCGGCAGGCCGCGGTCATAGCCGTGGGCCAGAGGCCGGCCTGGATCTCGCCGATGTGGGCTTTCTGGAGGTAGAGCATACAGAGCCGCGACTGACCGATACCGCCGCCGATCGACAGGGGCATCTCGCCGGCGAGCAGCCGGCGATGCCAGTACAGCGAGCGGCGCTGCTCCTGGCCGCGGATCGCCAACTGCCGGGTCAGGGCTTCGGCATCGACGCGGATGCCCATGGACGAGAGCTCGAACGGGGCATTCAGGACCGGGTTGTGCACGACGATGTCGCCATTGAGGCCGCGGCGGCCGGGGCCGCTGGGGGTGGTCCAGTCGTCGTAGTCCGGGGCGCGGCCGTCATGGATGCTGCCATCGGGGAGCTCGCCGCCGATGCCGATCACGAAGATGGCGCCGTACTGGCGGCAGGCCGCGGCCTCGCGCTGGCGCGGCGTCAGGTCGGGGTACTGCTCGAGGAGTTCCTCGCTGTGGACGAAGGTGATCTCCTCCGGCAGGAACGGCGTCAGGCAGCGGTGCTCGTGGCAGACGTAGCGCTGCGTGCGGCGGATGACGTCGTAGATGCGGCGGACGATGGCCTTGAGGAAGTCGAGGTGGCGCTCGGCCGGGGTG
>JAGVUW010000829.1 GCA_019136035.1 Verrucomicrobiota bacterium
GCTGTCGATGCCGCCCGGCTCGTGGACGCATCCGCGTCTGTGGACACTCGCGCTCCACACCGGTGGCAAGCGATGGTTCGCCTTGCCATGGCCGGCGCCCAGGGCGCCGGAGACAACGCTGAAGGGGCATCACTCGTCAGCCTAGGGCAGCGCCCTGGGAAAGTGGACCTACCGCATTGCAGGCTGAAGGTCTGCGACAAGGACCGGGCGCCTCACACCGCCATGTCTCCCACGAGCCGCCTCAGAAGCGCCAGCCCAGGCCGAGGTTGACCGTGCTCTGGTGCATGCTGATCGTGGTGCCACGGCCCATGCCCCCGAGCTGCGAGCCGTCGTCGGTCAGCGACTCGTGGAAGGCATGGGTGATCGTGGCGTGGACATCCAGGCAGGCGCTCACCTGGTAGGAGAAGCCCAGCGCGGCATGCGTCTCCATGATCGCCGGGAACAGCCCGTTGGCGAACACCGCACTCTCGTCGATCGGCGAGTTGCCGTGCGACAGCCCGCCACGCCAGGTCAGACGGTCGGTCGCCCGCCACTCCACGCCAATCTTGGCGATGTGCTGGTCGCTCCAGCCGAAGCCGCCGTCGTTCGGGTCGTCAGACCACTGCGGCACCGCCTCCCAGTGCACCAGGCGGTAGTCCAGCAGCACCGTCACGCGCTCGGTGGCGTCGTAGGCCACGCCGACCTGGAGCTGCGGCGGCAGATTCAGCGGATCGCGCATCAGCGACTCGTACTCGTCCCACTCCTGCTGGAACTGCTCGGTCAGGTACGCCACCCCAAAACGCCAGCGGTCCAAGGTCTTGTACACGCCCAGCGACAAACCCGCGCCGAGCGCGGTGTCCCAGGCGTCACTCGAGACCCCGGTGCCGTGAATCATGTCCGTGCGCATCCGGGACATCACCAGCACCGGGCCGGCACCCACACTCCAGCCATCACCCAGGTCGACCGCGCCGGCCAGGAAGAGCTTCGCCACCGAGTACTCGGAACGGGTGTCGCCGCCCATCCCCGGAACCCGCGCCTGGCTGTAGTCGACGCCCATGCCCGAGGTGCCGAACAGCCCCAGGCCCCAGTGGATTCCCTGCCACTCGCCCAGCGAGGCACTCAGCGCCGGGATATAGAAGATCGCGTGATCCGAGGTCCGACCCGCCGGATTGCCCGCCGGCGCCTGCGACGAGTCCAGGCTGCGGTCCGGCGCGAAGACCTCGTACGACAGGGACAACTGCCGCGGCAGCACCGTCAGCGTCGCCGGGTTCAACAGCACCCACGTCGAGTCCACCGGATGCGCCACGCCCGCCCCGGCCAGCGACTCCTGCACCGGCCCCGAACCAATCATGTTCACGCCCTCCGTCGCCGCCAGAGGCGACGCCGCCACCAGACCGACGAGGCCCGCCAGCAGCACCCGCCACCCAAAACGACGCCGCGAAACCTGCCTTGCACTGCCCATGATGATCCGCCTCCTTATGAAGAACTCGTGAGTCATGGCTTATTGTCTAGCATGTCACTGGACTTACTGGACAATACTATGACCGCGCCGCCGCCGCGCGCAAGCGGCCATCCCCAGAAAAAGCGCGGACGCCTCCCGGAAAGGGACCCAAGCGACCCAAGGGACTCCAGGATGGGCTCTCGCCGTGGCCCCCAGGGTCCTTTCGGTCCCTTCTGTCCCTTTCGTCCCTTGCCTCCCGTAGCGGGGCCTAAGTGGACAGAGTGGACTGTGTGGACAGAGTGGACAGGGGTGGACGATAGAGACGACGCCCGCCCCCCACCGACGCGCGGTCCACAGACGTACCGACGCACGTCCCTCGTCGCCGCCCCGCCTCCCGCTCCCCGCTCCCGGCCCGTCGCGGGTGCTACGGCACCAGCGCCACGCGGAACGGCGCCTGGTCGAGGGCATGGCGCAGGGCGCTCTCGTAGTCGTCGAGGGCGTAGCGTGCCTCGACCGGGGTGTAGTTGTGCAGGCCCTCGATGCGGAGGAGGCGCCGGATGATGCGTTCGGGGTCGAGGCGTATGGGCGGTCCGGGGAAGACGGCGCCGACGAGAATGAGTCGGCCGCCGATGCGGAGGCCGTCGAGGGCGATCTCGGTGGGGCCGGCCTGGCCGGTGAACTCCAGGGCGGCATCGGCGCCGCGGCCGTCAGTGAGGTCGCGGGCCAGTTCGGCGAGGCGCCCGGGGGCCTCGTCAGCGCGCAGGACGTGGGTGGCACCGAATTCCCGAGCGAGGTCGAGGCGTTCCTGGCGCAGGTCGACGGCGACGATGGCGGCGGCGCCGGCGGCCGCGGCCTGGGCGCAGGCCTGCAGGCCGAGCATGCCGGCGCCTTGAACAACGACGGCCGCGCCAGGGCCGACGCCGGCGAGGCGCAGGGCCCCGGCGCTGGTGGCGACGGCGCAGTTGGCGGGGCAGGCCACGGCATCGGGGAGGCCGTCGGGGAGCGGCACTACGGCCGTGCCGGGCACCAGGACGCAGTGCGAGGCAAAGCCGCCGGAGAGCGGCCGGGCGGGCGTCAGGCGTTCATGGCCGTACTTAAAGAGCGCCCCGGCCTTCTGCGGCATGCCGTGGGCCGTGAAGAAGTCCTCGACCTGCGGAGCGGCCACCGACCAGGTAACGCGCTGGCCCAGGCGCAGCGCCGCGCCGGTGGCGGCCCGGCCGGGCCCGCCCGGACCCGCCGCCTCGATGGTCCCGACGATCTCGTGGCCGAGGATGGTCGGGAGCGGCGTCGAGCGCTTGCCGGTGAGCGTATGCAGGTCGCTCCCGCAGAGGGTCGACATCGTGATCCGCACCAGGATCTCGCCCGGGCCGAGTGTCGGCAGCGGCACCTCACGCAGCTCGAGCGGCCGGTCGGCCCCCGCGAAGATCAGCGCCCGCGCCGTCATGGCCGTTCTCCGCGCGCCAGGCGTGTCTCGATAGCCGCCAGGATCGCCGGCAGTGCGGTCACCGCGTCGATGACCGCATGCGCCCCCGCCTCAACCAGCGTCGCGCGCGCCGCCTGCAGACGCCGCGCGCGCTCAGCGGCCGGCAGCGCCGCCCAGTCGGATGCCGTCAGGCCAATCAGATTGCCCGTCGCCGCCACGCCCACCGACCAGGCGCCGGCATTGAGGCCCTCCTCGACGTCCACGACGGTGTCGCCGACCTTGACCACCGCCCAGGGCGGAAAGACCCCGAGGCGTTGCATGCAGGCAAACACCATCCATGGCGCCGGCCGACCGGCCGGGACCTCGTCGGCCGAGACACTTCCGTCCGGCACGAAGCCCTGCGCCGCGGCGGCGCCGAGGACGAGGTCAGTCATCGGGCGGTTGTAGCCGGTCGTGGTGGCCACCGCCACGCCGCGTTCACGCAGCGCCGCCAGGCAGTCGGTGACGCCCGGGATGACCTCGGCATAGCGCGGCAGGCAGGCCATCTGCAGGGGGATGAACTCCTGGAAGAGCGCCTCGACGTCGGCCTCCGTCCAGTCGGCACCGCGCACGGCCCGCCACTGCGCCCGCAGGGCCGCCTCGGCGAGCATGCTGCGGATGTGGTCGCGTTTGTGCTGGCCCATCGGCGCCCGCGCCTGCGCCTCGCTCACCGTCAGGCCATGGCGCGCAAAGAGCTCGACGAAGGCGCCGGCCGGCGCCCGGCTGCCGTAATCGACCGTGGTCCCGGCCAGGTCGAAGACGACCAGCCGGATCCGAGT
>JAGVUW010000658.1 GCA_019136035.1 Verrucomicrobiota bacterium
TCGTACTGCAGGCGGAGGAGGGGAGCGCGGACGTAGTGGCTCCAGTCGCCGGGGGCGGCGCTGAGGACGCGCTGGACGGTGCTGGAGCCGAGGAAGTCCATCCAGCCGCTCCAGGACTCTTCGCCGAGGAGGTCGTAGATGCGGAATTCCCGATTGGGGAACTGGCGGACCTGGAGGTGTCGCAGGCGGACGGCGTCGTCATCGCGTGCGGAGGCGGCGACGAGGGCCTCGCGGTTGATGGCCATGACGTTGACGCAGCCGCCGCGGTGGTCGACATGTCGGCCCATGAGGTTGATGCGTCCGGGGGCGCGGCAGAGGACGGTGAGGCGTTCCGGTCCGTACTGTCCGATGAAGGCCTGGATGACGGTGCGCATGGCCTCGCGGCGTTCCTCGAGGACGGCGCTATCCTCGCCGTAGAAGCCGGCGAGGACGCGGTGCAGGGCGGGGCCGTTCTCATCGAGGATGGCCAGCCACTCCTTGGCGGGCTTGAGGTAGCGCCGGCTGACGACGCGTTCGACCGGGGGTGCGACGGGCGGCTGGCCCTCGCGTTGCAGGACGACCTCCTCGATGGCGAGGAGTTCGGCCGGGGTGTTGTAGGCCATCAGGTCATTCGGGTCGGAGACCAGCATACACTCGACGCGTCCGGAGCGCCGGATGACGGCGACGGTATCGGTGAGGTAGAGTTCGCCCTGAGCATTGACCGGCGAGATGTAGCGCAAGGCTTCGCGGAGGACCTCGAAGCGGAAGAGGTACATCGAGGCGTTGACATTGAGGCTCTGTTCCTCGACCTCGTCAGCGCTGAAGTCACGGCCGCCGAGGCGTATGGGCCGGCCGGTTTCGCGGGACTGGCGCAGGTCGGCGGTCTCGACCAGGCCGAGGACGCTGCCCTGCTCGTCCTGGACAACCCGCCCGGCGCTGGTTTCAGCGACCTTGGGCAGGGCGGTCAGGAGCAGGTCGGGGTTCTGTTCGCGGTAGCGCTGGATGAGCCGGCGGACGGTGTCGGCGCGGGTGACTTTGTCGCCCATGACGATCATGACATGGCCGCTGTAGCCCATGGCGGCGAGGGCTTCGACACCGACCATGGCGGCGTGGCCGGTGCCGCGGGGCTCGCTCTGGAAGACGAAGAGGACCTCGGGGTGTACGGCCGACACGGTGGCCATGACCTGTTCGGCCATCTGGCCGACGACGACGACGAAGCGTCGCAGGCCGGCCTCTTTGTAGGTGTCGATGGCGCGCACGATGGCGGGCCGCCCCGCGATCGGGAAGCAGACCTTGTGGCAGTCCTTGCTGGCCATGCGCTTGCCGCGGCCGCCAGCGAGGATGACGCAGACCATATCAGGATGACCGGACATCGATGTAGCCCTCGGTGCGCCCGCATGAGACTCCGTGCTGCGGCAAGGCGGCGTGCGGTACCGACGTCAGTTGGGTCGGATGCGACTCGTCGGCGTCCACCGCGCCTGCGGCCGCTCGGCCTCCGGCCGGCAGTACGTGCGACGTCTCTGTCGGCTTCCGCCCGGCACCTCCGCGCGCCGGCAACCCGGCTGTTGCGCATACCTGCAACATAGGCCGCGGCGGTGCCGCCGCAACTCGCCAGGCCAGGCCTGTTCCGGCTCGGGATTGCGATTGCGGAGGACGGCCCGGCCGGTCGAGGACGCCGCCGCTCAGGGCGCGGCGGGCGCGACGGCGGTCGCCGCCGCGTGGTTGCGGGCGGCGCGGAGGGTCCCGGTCAGGCGCCGCAGCGGGTTCATGCCGTCGAGGCTGTTGGGCTCGACAAAGCTCCCGGCGCTGTAGTCATTCCAACTGGCGATGCAGATCGTCATGGCCTGGGCGTCGAAGGCCCGCTGGAGCTCGTCCTGGAGGGTGCGGCCCTGGCGGCGTTCGAGGGCCCAACCGGGCGCCGTGACGCCGTCCGGGCCGACGATGTCGGTCCAGGAGCCGCCGTAGACCACGACCTGGCGGTCGGGGCCGGTCGGCGCGAAGCGTTCCGAGGCCGCCGGAGCCGGCCAGCTCCACTCCGAGCCAAGAGCGCCGCAGGCGATGGCTGCGACGGCAGGGTGCGGCGCGCCGGCCGCGTGGACCCCCGGTGCCAGCAGGACCACGATGCGGCCCGAACGCCGGCGGAGAATCGGGTGCTCGAGGAGCCCCTGAGTCGTCAGCCAGCGCCCGAGGGCGTTGCGGTCGACCTCGATGGGGGTATCCGCCGGCGTTACCAGCATCAGGATGACCTCCCATCCGGACGGGGCCCGGTCGGCGGCGAGCGCCAGAAAACGCTGCACCCGCTCGGTCTGCACGGGGTCGGCGAGGACATCCGGCTGAAGCGTGAGGAGAATGCCGTCGAGGCCGGCATCCGTGAGACGCGCCAGGTCGCGTTCTATACGGGGATCGGTCCAGCCCGGCGTGGCCGGCATCGGCTGGGCTACCGGGAGGCCGCGACGGGGGTAGGGGAGGTACTGCGCGTAGAAACGCGGACAGACTCCCGGCGGGTAGGACCACACCGATGCGGACGAGGCGCGCGGCGTCGAACGGCATCCCGAACCGACGGCCGCCAGACAGGCCAGGATGACGCCCCCGAGAGACCACCGGAAACACTGCCGTCGCAGGGCCTGGATGGTCATGGCGTTGCCGCGGTTGGGGGCTCCGCCGACGCCGGCGGCGTGCCTTCAGGGCGAGGATCGAAGTCGGCGCAGTCTTCCATCGGCTCGACGTTCCTCTCGTGGTGCAGGCAGCGGCTGTAGAAAGGATGTCGCAGGAAATGCCGGCAGTCCTTGCAGAAGTGCCCCCGAGTGGCATCCGCCAGACGCGGCGCCGCTGCCGGCTCGGTGTCCAGGAGTGCGGCCAGACGGCGGAGCGCGGCAGCGTCGGCGGCGCCGGTGTCCGGAGAGGCGGCCGACGCGGCTGGGGGTTTCGCCGGGGCGACGGGCGCCTGACAAAAGGCGCAAAGGACGACTTCGCCGGTACAACGCCATCCATCCATGACCTTCTTGACCTTCGCCAGCGACTCGTGGCCGCAGGCCCGGCAGAAGAACGTCTCGCCGGGTTTGGGCACATGAACCTTCTCAGGCATACGACGGCACTCCAGAGACGCAGCCACGACGAAACCGCTCGGCCCGTGGCGCGGCGCGGCGGTCTGGGAGCTTCGCGCGCCGTCGCGGCTGGCCATTGCAGGCAGTGTAGCCGTCCAGCATGGCGATCGCAAGCCCGGCGTGAGGCGTCGAGGCCCGGGACGGTGAGGAAGACGTCGGACAGGTCGGACGGGTCAGACGGGGCTGGGACTGCATTGGTGTCGCATAATATATCTTATGTTATTCACGGTGTGCCGTTCTGCGGCTGGGGTGGCGGCTCTACTCCAGGACCAGATCCGGGCCGATAGCGGTGCCGTCGGGGGCCCACTGCCCTTCGCGAAGGTCGTGCAGGACGACGTCGGCGACCTCCTCGGCGGTGGTCTCGCGGCGAATGACAAGGGTTCGGGCGCCCGGGTGCTGGTGGCGGAACCAGGTCCGTTGGCGCCGGGCGAAGCGGATGGTTCGCCGGGTGATGACGTCGACCAGGTCGGTGACGCTCGTGATCTCGCCGCGGAGGAAGGCGGCGATATCGGCATAGCCGAGGGCCTGGCGGGCGCTGGGGGTGTCGAGGAGTCCCTGGGCGACGAGTTGGCGGGTTTCCTCGATCCAGCCGCTGTTCAGGAGGCCGAGAGTACGTCGGGCGATCCGCGGTCTGAGCACGGCCATCTCGGGCAGGAGGATTATCTGTCGGAAGCGCCTGACGGGGCCAGGTGCCGGCGTTCCATGGAGGCTCCAGGGGAGCCGTCCGGTGAGTCGGAGGACCTCGACGGCGCGCGCCAGGCGTCGCGGGTTCTGGATGGTGGCGCTGGGGACCATGGTGCCGGAGGCGTGGGCGGCGTCGCTGAGTTCGGCGCGCAGGGCCGCGAGGCCGTCCGGTTCGGCGAGGCGTGCCAGGATGGCCTTGGCGAGGTCGTCATCAGCGGGGAGGAGGGCCTGTCCGTAGAGGAGAGCCCGGGCATAGAGTCCGGTGCCGCCGGCGAGCACCGCCGTGCGTCCCCTGCCCTCGATATCGGCCAGGCAGTCCTGAGCCAGGCGTACGTAGAGCGCTGCATCGCAAGCCTGAGCGGGCGCAAGGACGTCGCAGAGGTGGTGGGGCACGCCGCGGCGTTCGGCGGGGGTCGGTTTGGCGGTGCCGATATCGAGGCCGCGGTAGACCAGCATCGAATCGCAGCTCACGACCTCGCCGTGGAGGGCCTCCGCCAGGATCACGGCGACGGCGCTCTTCCACGAACAGGTCGGCCCGAGGACGGCCACGTGCGTGGGGCTCATGGGGAGGACGCGGGCGGCTCACTCGCCGGCGGCGCGTCGCTCGGACAGGCCGTCGAGGCGGTGGGCTGCTGCCGCAGGAAGGACGAGAGCACGAAGATGGTGACGCCGCAGGAGATGGCGCTGTCGGCCACGTTGAAAGCCGGCCACTGGAACGTCCTCCAGTAGACGAGGATGAAGTCGACCACCTCGCCATGGACGAGGCGGTCGACCAGGTTGCCGGCGATGCCGCCGAAGACGGCGCCGAGGGCCAAGGCGCGCTCCGGGAAGCCCTCGACCAGGCGGTCGAACCAGAAGACCATCGCGGCCATGACGACGGCCGAGAGGAGCGCCAGGAGGCCGGTGTGGTCGGCAAAGAGCCCCCAGGCGGCGCCGGGGTTGCGGAAGTGCACGATGCTGAAGAAGCCGGGGATGACGGCCGTCTGGGTGTTCATCGGCCAGTGGCGCAGGATAGCGACCTTGCTGAGCTGATCCAGGACGAAGATCCCGAGGCCGAGAAGCACCGGTAGGCGCCAGAATGACAGCGCCAGGACACTGTGCTTCGGGGAACTGCTCATGGCGCCGACGCCCTCCAGGCACGCCTCACCGGCGGGTCCGCGCCACGCGTGCCGGCGAGGCGGCGCCCGACCGCGGGCTCAGTCTTCCACCGGGGTGTCGTCGTCACGGTCGTCGGGGGCGTTGCCGTCGTTCTGCTCCCGGACCATCTTGCAGTCGATGCAGAGGCGGGCGTACGGCTTGGCGCGCAGGCGTCCCACGGCGATGGGCTTGTCGCAGTCGGCGCAGATGCCGTAGGTCCCGGCGGCGAGGCCCTCAAGGGCGAGGTTGATCAAGGTGAGCCGCCGGCCTTCCTCACTCAGGAGGTAGAGCTCGGTCTCACGGATGAAGTCATCGCTGCCGACGTCGGCGAGCTCTTCACCCGCCTGCCGGCTGGATGTCAGAGAGGCATCCGACAGACTCTTGATCTGCCGCACCAGGGATGCCCGTTCCCGCAGGAGCAGCTCGCGGAACTCGGTCATCAACTCACCGGTGAAGACGGTCTTAGCCTGGCTACGGCTCTTGCGCATGGAGGCCGCCCTCCTGGGGTATTTAGGATGTCCGACTGAACCGAAACCCGATCGCGTGAAGAATAACTATATCTTGCCTTGCTGGCACTGCAAGCCGGTCAGCGTCGTCATTGTTTGCGCAGGGTGCACCGAAGAGGACAACGCCGTTCGGCTCGTGGCGTCCACAGGCTGAGCGCTGACGCGATTGCCGAACGGTGTAAGCCCTGAGTCCAGGCGGCACCGGGGAGACCACGGGCTATAGTGCGGCAACGGTTCCGAATTGTCTGGTCCAAGGGGGTGCCCATGAGCCGTCGTCGCTGGCAAGTCGTCCTTTTCGTTCTCATCGCCTTGGCATGCATGGTGGGTTTCCTGACGCCGCCGTTCGCCCTGGCTCTGGGCATTGTCATGGCGCTGAGCATCGGCCAGCCCTTCCCGGCCTTCACGCATCGCTGGACGAAGATCCTGCTGCAGGCCTCGGTAGTCGGCCTTGGCTTCGGCATGAACCTCACCGAGGTCTGGGTGGCCGGGCGTACCGGCGTTGGCTTCACCCTGGCAACGGTTGCCGGGACGATGCTCCTCGGCTGGCTGGTCGGGCGGCTGCTCAAGGTTGATTCCCAGGTCTCCTGCCTGGTGTCCTCGGGCACAGCCATCTGCGGCGGCAGCGCCATCGCCGCGGTGGGCGCGGTGCTCGATGCCGACAAGCGCGCCATGTCCGTGTCGCTGGCGACGGTCTTTGTTCTGAATGCCATCGCCCTGTTCATCTTTCCGGTTATGGGCCGGGAACTGGGCATGAACCAGGAACAGTTCGGCCTCTGGGCGGCAATTGCCATTCACGACACCAGTTCGGTGGTCGGGGCGGCGGCCAAGTACGGCGACCAGGCCCTGCAGATGGCCACGACGGTCAAGCTGACGCGCACCCTGTGGATCATCCCGCTGTCGCTCGGCGTGGCTCTGGTGACACGCCGTCGCGGCGCCCGCATCACGATTCCGTGGTTCATCCTCTTCTTCCTCCTGGCGGCGGGGGTGCGGTCGATGCTGCCGCAGGGCGCCGCGGTGTACGACGGTATTCGTCTGGTCGCCAAGCTGGGTCTGACGCTGACCCTGTTCTTCATCGGCTGCGGCCTGTCGCGCGAGGCGGTGCGCAAGGTCGGCCCGCGGGCGATGGTCGAAGGGGTCATCCTGTGGGTGGCCATTTCGCTGGCGGGGCTGGTGGCGGTGCGCAGCATTCTCGGCGCCTGAGCGGCCCCGGGGCTGCCGAGCCGGCCGGGGGTGTTGGGGTAGGCGGCGGTGGCGAGGCGGTCTACCGGAGCGTGCTCGCGGTGCCCATGGAGAGGAGGCGGTCGTGATTCAGAGGAAGACCGTGGTCGAGGCCATGTTCGGGGCGCTGCAGCGCGCCGCGACGCAGATGCCCCCGGACGTCCGGGCGGCTCTCGAGCGTGCCGCTGCCGAGGAGACCGACCCGATGGCGCGCCAGCATCTGGCGGTCAGCCTGGACAATGCCGACCAGGCGGCGCGCGGCGAGGGCCTGGTCTGTGCCGACACCGGCTTCCCGCTGTTCTTTATCAGGGCTGGCTCGCGGACGGCGCTCGAGGGTGGCTTCGGTGCCCTCGCCTCGGCTGCCGAGGAGGCCACGGCGCGGGCCACCGCCGAGTGCCTGCTGCGGCCGACCATGGTCGACCCGATCACGCGGGCCAATCCGGGGAACAACGTCGGCCCGGGTATGCCCAAGGTCGACCTCCGCTTTGCTGGCGACGGCGCCGACCTGGAGATCATCGCGGCGCCCAAGGGCGGCGGCTCGGAGATCTTTGGGACCTTCTACCGCATGCTCTACCCGGCCGACGGCCTGACCGGCGTCCGGAAGTTCGTCATCGAGTCCATCCGCGAGTCGTGCTATGCCGGCAAGGTCTGCCCCCCGGCGATCATCGGCATCGGCCTGGGCGGCACCGCGGATGTGTGCATGGCCATGGCGAAGCGCGCCGCGGTGCTGCGTCCGATCGGCCAGCGGCATCCGCGGCCCGACATCGCGGCGCTGGAAGAGGAACTCTACCAGGCATCCCGGCGGCTCGGCATCGGCCCCATGGGCTCGCGCGGCATCAACGCTGTCCTGGCGGTGGCCATCGAGGTGGCGGTCACCCACACTGCCGCCCTGCCCGTCGCCTTCAACGCCCAGTGCCTGGTGGGCCGTCGCTGGCGTGCCTGCATCGCGGCGGACCAGTCCGTAGTCTACAGCGGAGAGGTCGCATGAAGCGCCTGCGCCTGCCACTGTCCGAGGACGAGGCCCGGAGCCTCCGTCTCGGCGATCGGGTCACCGTCACCGGCCCGCTGTTCACCGGTCGGAGCCGGTTCCACATCCGCGCCATCGAGGAGGGCCTCTGGCCGCCGCTGGACTACGCGGCAGTCAACGCCTTCTTCCATGTCGGGCCGGTGATGCGCCCCCAGGGCGACGGCTGGGAGGTGGTCAGTTGCGAGCCCACCTCGAGCCTGCGTTTTGAGCGTTACGGCGCCGCGGTGGTGCGCAAGTTCGGCCTGCGGACCCTCATTGGCAAGACGACGATGGGTCCCGGCACGGCGCAGGCCTTGCGCGAGGTCGGCGGCGTGTTCCTCTCGAAGATCGGCCTGAGCGGCAACGCGCTGCGCCGCCAGGTCCGCCGCGTCCGTGAGGTCCACTTCCTCGACGAGCTGGGGAAGACCGAGGCCACCTGGGTCTTCGAGGTCGAGGACTTCGGGCCGTTCTTCGTGGCCATGGACGCCGCCGGCGGGAACTACTTCCACGACCTCGACCGCGAGGTCGTGGCGGCCCTGCCGGGGATCGAGCGTGACCTCGGCATTCCTGCCGACTACGCCTTCACCGAGGTCAACCGGCGGGGTGACGCATGAGCGCTGCGATTCGCTACCTGTCGCTCTGCGGCCTCCTCGGCTACGGCTATGCCGAAGAGAGCCTGCGACGCGCCCTCGATGGCCCCCTCGACTTCATCGGCGTCGACGGCGGCTCGACCGACCCCGGGCCGTACTACCTCGGGAGCGGCAAGGGCTTCGTGAAGCCGCTGCAGGTGCGCCGCGACCTCTCGCTGGTGCTGCGGCCGGCGCTGTCCCGGGGGATACCCCTGATCATCGGCAGCGCCGGGGGCTCCGGGGCGCGGCCGCATGTGGAGAGCACGCTTGGGATTCTGCGCGACCTGGCGCGCGAGCAGGGCCTGCGTTTTCGCGCCGCGGTCGTCTATGCCGATCTTGATCCGGGCCTCCTGCAGCGCGCCCTCTCGGAGGGCCGCCTAAGTCCCTGCGGCGGTGCGCCGCCGTTGCTGCCGGGGGGTCTCGACGGCCTTCGCCATCCCGTGGCACAGTTTGGCACCGAGCCGATCCAGGCGGCCCTGCGCACCGGTGCCGAGGTGGTGGTCTGCGGCCGCTGCTGCGACGCCGCGGTCTTTGCCGCCTGGCCGATGATGCATGGCATTCCGGCCGGCCTGGCCCTGCACGCCGCCAAGATTGCCGAGTGCGGCGCCCTCTGCGCCCGCCCGGCTGGCGCCAACGACTCGCTCCTGGTCACCCTCGGGCCGGATTCCTTCACCGTCGAACCGCCCAACCCGGTGCGGCGCTGCACGCCGGAGTCGGTGGCGGCGCATTCGCTCTACGAGCAGCCGGACCCGGAGTGCTTCTACGAGCCCGAGGGTCGCATCGACATGCGCGAGTCCACCTTCGAGCCCTGCGGCGAGCGCGGCGTGACGGTTCGCGGTACGGTTCTGGTGCCGGCTGCCGAGCCGACGCTGAAGCTGGAGGGGGCAGGTTTCCGCGGCTGTCGGGCCATCACGGTGGCCGGCCTGCGCGACCCGGTCGCCATCGCGGCCCTGGACGCCATCGAGGCGGGCGTGCGCGTCGCGGTCGCGTCGGCGGTCAGCGGCTTCCTGGCCGAAGGCGATTACGCCCTGCGCTTTCTGCGCTACGGCCTCGATGCGGTCACCGGCAACCACGAGCCGCCGCCATCGCCGCCGCCGCGCGAGGTCGGCCTGCTGATCGACGCGGTGGCGCCGACTCAGGAGCTCGCCGACACCCTCGTCAGCCTGGCGCGTTCCAGCGCCCTGCACCAGGCCTTCCCGGGCCGCAAGGCCACCGCCGGCAATCTCGCCTTCCCGTGTTCGCCATCGGACTTCAGTGCCGGCGAGGTCTACGAGTTCGGTCTTTACCACCTGTTGCGCACCCGCGGCCTTGACCTCGCTTTCGAGCCCGAGGTCATCACGATCGGATCCGCGCCATGACGATCTACGACCTGCCTCGGTCTGTCGCAGCAAGAACGCCGGGCCGTTCCAGGTGACGATCGACCTGATGTTCGCCGATGCGGCGGCCTACGAGCGCGTGCTGCACTCGCCGCGCTTCACGGTGGAGGCCCTGGCGGCCGCCTACCACGCCGACCCCGGCGCGGTGGCGATCAAGCCCTTCGCGCGTCTGCGTACGATCAAGGTGGTCCTGCCGCGGCCGGCCTCGTCGGGCTCCCCGGCGGACTGCGATGTCTACGGCAGCCAGCAGCACTTTCCTCTGGGCGCCTGGGAGATCTGACGGATCTTCCTCCACGAGCCGCACTGCCGTCGACGGCATAGCGACGCGATCGTTCAGGCGAGCGGGCGCGCTCGGCGCGCCGAGCGCCGGATGGAACGACCAGCGCCGAAGACCGTCCGCGCCGCATCTGGCGCCGCGCATCGCTCCACGCCGCCGCCCCCCTGCCCCGCTCCTCACTCGATGACGATGCTGCGGTGCGCGGTCGGGCCCCAGCCCTCGCGGCTCTTGGCGCGCACGTGGAGGTACCACGTCCCCGGCGCCACGTCCTTCTGGGTGAAGCGGGCCGCGGTGCCGGTGACGACCTCGTCGGGTATGCTCTCCGGCTTCTGGTCGAAGCGCACCGCGTAGCCCTCGGACGGCGCCGAGTCGTCGGGCAGCCGCCAGAAGAAGGCCGGGTCGCGGCCGCGCCGTGAGGCGATGCAGAGGTTATCGAAGCGCACCCGCGCTGTGGCCGGGTTGACATAGCCGCCGCCGTGGTGGTTCGTGGCCCAGGTCGCCAGTTCGCTGACCGTGATCCGCACGCGCGAATCGGGGTTTGGGAAGAGCTTCGCGGTGATCATGGCGCCCAGGTCGATCTCCGTGTGATGCCAGGCGCCATCCTGGCGGGCCGGGGCGGTGCTGCCGAGCAGCGAGTCGTAGAAGTAGTTGCCGGGGAGGTTGCGGCCGGTCCAGCCGACCGCGGCCATCGCCTCGTTCACCAGCATGGTCAGGTTCAGGGCGCAGCCGGGCTGCTCGAAGCGGTAGTCGAAGCTGAGCACCGGCCAGCGCAGCGGGTCCCAGGCCGAGCGGTGCAGGTAGGCCGAGAAGAAGCTGCCGTCCTCGAGATTCTGGACCACCAGGGAGCCCTCGCTGCCGGCGCCGTCGCCCTCGCCCCGCAGGACCCAGGCGCCGCGGCGCACGGCGGTATCGCCGAAGCGCGCCTCGGGGTCCTCGGGAGACTGCGACCATTCGAAGTCTTCGAAGCAGAGGCGATCCGAGGGCATGTAGACGATGTCCGGGGCCTTGGGCAGGCCGGCGGACGGCGGCGTGGCGGCCGGGGCGGGCAGTGCCGGTCCGGGCGGCGCCACGACCACCGGGAGGTGCACCGGCGGGGTCCAGGAGCCATCCGGGCGCTGGCCGCGCAGGTGCAGCCAGGCGGCCGTGGCCGGTGGCGTCAGGCTGAGGGTGCTCCGCTGCCCCGTGGGCGTGGTGCCGGGGTCGGTGCCGGGATCGGCGTCGAGGCTGTGGCTGAAGGCGACTGGCGGGGTGCCGTCGCTGAGCGCCAGGCTGACCGCGGTCGGCGCCGCGGGGTCCAGCGCCGGCACCCGGCAGACGTTGTCGACCCAGCAGGCGGTGCGCTGCCAGCTCGACATGCGGTTGGTGTCGGCCAGGGCCAGCGCTTCGATCCGGCCGGGGCCCTGCCCCAGGCGCCGGCGCAGGATGCCCTGGAGGTCGACCTCGGCCGTGTGCCACTGGCCGTCGGCCTTGACTCCGGCGATGCTGCCGAGCACCGGCCAGGTCGCGTCGACGCCGGTGAAACGCACCTCGAACCAGCGGCCGTCGGCCTTAACGAGGAGATTCAGTTCGGTGCCCGGGCCCAGGCGGTAGTCGAAGCGCAGGCGCGGAAAGGCCTGCACTGAGAACGCCTCGCGGGTGATCCAGGCCCCGGCCGGCCCGCCGACCACCTGGTTGAGCAGTCGCAGCGCGTAGTCGCCGGCAGAGGGCTCGTGGCCGTCGCGGTAGAGCGCCGCGCCGTCGGGGCCGCCGAGGCGTTCCCAGGCGCCGGTGTCGGCCTCGAAGTCATCCAGGGGGCGCTGTCCGTGCAGGCTGACCGCGAGCGCCGTCGGGCGCGGCGGCGTCGCCGCGGTCGGCGAGGCCTCCCAGCGCACCTCGGCGAGGTCGTAGGCATCGCCGCAACGGTTCACGCCCAGGCCGGCGATCTGCTCCAGGCTGTCGCACGGGCTGGCGATGGCCAGGCGGTCGAGGATGAGCCGGCCGGTGGGGAAGGCGGCGCGCAGGGGCGTGGCGAGGTCGGCGCGGACCTCGGTCCAGCCCGGCCAGCGCGACGAGGGCCTCAGGGTCGCTGCGCCGAGGGGTACGGCCCATTGCCGGTAGATCGCCGGGCCGATCAGGGCCATCTCTGCGGTCTGGCTGCGGACCCGCGCCACCAGGCTCAGGGCCAGGGCCGCCTCGGTGCGCATGGCGAAGCAGAGGACGCCCCGCTCGGCGAGGTCGACCGGGGCCTCGATGAGGTCGTGGTCGAAGCTGCCGCCGGACTGCGGATTGCGCACCCGCGTGACGGTCGCCGGGCCGCCGCGGTCGCCGCTGGCGGCGCTGCGGCGCGGCACCACCGCCGGCGCTGGCGCCGGGCCGGGGCTGTGTTCGAAGGAGATGGTCGCCCGGGCCAGCGCCAGGCCATTCGGCCCCCAGGTCCAGACGCCGAGGCGGTCGCCGCTGAGGGCATCCTCATCGCGGATATCGAAGAGCCTCTCCAGGCCCATGGAGTGCCCCTGGTCGTCATGGCGGTCGGCGTCGATCAGGATGCGCTCGCCGCGGCGCTGGATGCGCAGGTGCTGCCAGACGCGCGACATGCGGTTATACCAGGGCAAGAAGTCCTGGCGCAGGGCGGGTGCCAGGCGGCGGTCCCAGGCGGCCAGCGGCTGGCCGGCGCGGAACAGCCGGCTGGGGCTGTCGTAGAGGCCGAATTCGAAGAGGTACCCCGAGTCAAAGTTCATGCCGTCGGCCGCAAAGGCGACCTGGATATTCGCCGGGTGTGCGAAGTGCACCCACTGCGG
>JAGVUW010000243.1 GCA_019136035.1 Verrucomicrobiota bacterium
CCGGCCGCCGCCGTCGACCCACTCGCGCAGGAGGTCCCGCGAGCGGTTGAAGAAGACCCGCGAGGCCGGCTGCGGCACCAGGACCACCTGGCACTTGCCGAGGGCTTCGCGGTCAAGCCGCGACAGCGGGAAGGCATTGAGGTCGTCGTGACGGCTCAGGGCCTCGAGGAGGGCCGAGGCGCCCATGCCGGCGTGGTAGACGCCGACCTTCAGGCCGGGGCGGTCCGGCACCACCGTCGGCACCTCGGGATTCTCCACCGCCATGACCTCGCCCAGGCCGCGGAAGACCTCGCCAGACGGGTACAGCCCGGCGATGCCGGACAGGGCCGCGGCGGGCCCCAGGGCGACAACCATCGGCTGGTCGCGCTGCGTGATCGCCACCGGCACGCCCTGGCGCAGGCCGGCCGCGTCGGTGTCAGCCAGGACCGCGCCGGTGACCAGGTCGCGCGCCTGCAGCGGCCCGGCGCCCAGGCCGAGGCCGGCGGCATCGACGACCAGGCGGGCCGACCCCGTGCCCCACAGGGACACCGCGACGGCGCCGTCCTTCCTGACGCTCTCCAGAATGCGCAGGCCCTGGCTCTCCGCCAGCCGCAGTGGCGGTGCCGCGATGGCCTCGACGCACGACGCCATGACCGCGCCGGCCTCCGGCGCGAAGCCCATCGTGGCGAACCACGCCCCGCCGCGACGCAGGACCAGCGGCGACCCGGTGAGGCCGTCGGTGAGGACCACCTCGGCGTCGCCCCGGCGCACCTCGACCTGGCCAGCCGCCCAGGTCTTCGCAAGGCCCGCCGGCAACAGCGCCCCCTCCGGGCGGACATAGCCCGGCAGACGCGGCCCCGCGATCTCGAGGCCGAACAGCTCGGCGGTGAGGTCGCGGACCTCGGTCAGGTCCGGACGGCTCTGCGCCAGGGGCGTCGCCAGGAGAAGCACCTGACCGCCCTGGGCGAGGTAGGCGCGCAGGCTCGCCGCCATGGCCTCGGAGAGACCGAGGCCCATATCCTGCGGAATCACCACGAGGCTGTAGCGCCGAAGGTTCTCCGGCGACAGCGGCTGCGGACCTTCTTCGTGTACTCGGTATCGGGGGCCTGCGGATGCTGCATCATGAACGGCGTCGGGTTGACCGCCACCGCCACCCGCGCCGGGCTGTCGCCGCCCTGCCAGCGCCCCAGCGCGCCCAGCCACCGCGACACCTTCTCACGGCCGAGGAAGAGCTCGACGGCGCGCTCGGAGTGCCCGAGGTAGCCGACATAGAAATCCCCGTACTTCTCTTTCCAGCCCTTGACCCCGTCGTAGTAGGCGCGGACCTCGTCGAGGAACACCGGGCTGCGGTGCTCGAAGAACCACAGCGAGCCGCCGTGGAAGCCGTAGGCGTAGTTGCGCGAGAGGTTCACGCCGCGATAGCTCAGCCCGAGGTCGATCCAAGCCCCGCGGATGGTCTGGTAGGGCTTGCCGGCCTCCTCGCTGTAGCCGTTGAACCACTGCGCGTCGCAGAGTTCCTCGAGGGCGAGGATGTCATAGCCCCAGCGCCAGCTCTCGCCGCGGAAGCTCTCCGGGGCGTAGTAGCAGAAAGACGTCTTCAGGCCGAAGGGCGCGGCAGCCTTGCCGGTGGCTGCCACGAGGGCACTGACGATCGCCTGGCGGTAGAGGACGTAGCGCCGGAACCAGCGGTCGGCGGCATCCAGGCGCGGCATGCGATCGCCGCTGTAGGCCTCGCCAAAGCGCTCCTGGCAGAAGGCCGAGAACTCGGCGAGGTCGTCCTCGTGCTCGTCGACGGCCTCAGCGCAGTCGACCTCATGCCAGTGCATGCCGCGGAGGTTCTTGTGACGGCCGTACTGGCGGCCGACCTCCTCGGTCATCGCCACGTAGAGCTCCACCAGGCGCGGGTCATTCAGGCCGCGGATGTCGGTGCCGGGGTAGGCGCCATCCGGCGGCGTCCAGGCCAGCCAGACGCCGATGCCGTGCGGCTCGGTCGCCTGCAGGAGCTCCTCGAGGAAGTCGCGGTCGTCCATGCGCGGCTCGGTCACGGCGTGGGTGACCGCGGTGCGGTGCGCGAACGGCCCGCCGCGGCTGCCCTGGTCAAAGAAGATCACCTCATTGACGCCGACATCGACGAGGCCCTTGGCCATGACCCCGACGGGGAAGTGGTCGCCATGGCTCTTCTTCCAGATCCCGTACGGCGCCCCGGGCGAGACCCAGGCGCCGATGACGCCCTCGCCGGCCACGGCCGCCAGCGCCGCCGCCATGACCACCACCGCCGCCAGACGACAAATCCGGTCGTGCATTGACTGCCTCCTCGCAACGGCCATCACCCGCAGGCCGGCGTACACCGCCGGCGCCGGGCCGACGCTTACCCGGCCACCCTCGTATGAAACGTCGCGTCGTTGTGCTGTCGATGCCGCCCGGCTCGTGGACGCCTTCGCGTCTGTGGACACTCGCGCTCCACACCGGTGGCAAGCGGTGTCTCGCCTTGCCATGGCCGGCGCCCCGGGCGCCGGAGACGACGCTGAAGGGGTGCCAGATCGTAGCCGGGGGTCGCGCGAGAGCACGACCCCCGGAAACGCGAAACCACCAATCACGCACCCTGAAGGAGGTGCCAGAACCGGACGCCCAAGAAGGCCCTGTTGCCAGCGCCGCGCCGGCCTCCGGCACAAGGTAGCACCGCGCCGCCGCCATGACCATGCGCAGGCAGGCGCTTCCATGGTTGTCTCAATGTCGGATTCTGGCACCCCTTCAGGGTGCATGGTTCGTGGATTCGTGCTTTCCGGGGGTCGGGCTGCGCGCGACCCCCGGCTACGATCTGGCACCCTTTCAGGGTGACCGAGTGAGCGCCGCTGCGATCTCTGAACGGCCCCAAGGCGCTTCGGCTCCCACGCCGTGCCTTGCCGAACCCGCGCGTCCTGCATCCTGGAGGGATGCCAGAGCGTAGCCGGGGGTCGACGAGCGCATCCGCGCGAGGATACCCCCGGGAAGATCGTCGTCTCGCGTCCTGCATCCTGGAGGGATGCCAGAGCGTGGCCGGGGGTCGACGAGCGCATCCGCGCGAGGATACCCCCGGGAAGATCGTCGTCTCGCGTCCTGCATCCTGGAGGGATGCCAGAACCGGCTGCGGCCTCGGCGGATGCCAGGCGCCCGGATGCGCCTGCCACCGCGCCGGCGGTGAACCAGGTCCACGGACGGCGCCGCGGACCGCCTCGGGGGCCACGGGCGGGGCCGGCGGCCCGACGGCCGGTTGCGCCGACGGCACCGACGGGCATATTCAGAATCTGGACGGCCGACGCCGCCGCCGAGGCCGCGCGCCACCGGCGCGCGGCCGGCCGCAGGCCCGTCCGGAAAGACACTCGCACTGGAGGCAGGAGCACACCATGAGCACAGGCAAGATCGGAGTCGGAGTCATCGGTCTGCGCATGGGCAACGGTCATCTGGCAGGCTATGCCAAGGACCCGCGCTGCACCATCATCGGCGTCTGCGATGTCGACAAGGACCTCCTCGCCACCCGCCAGCAGGAGTACAAGGCCAGCGTCGCGGTGACCGACTACCGCGAGCTCCTGTCCATCCCCGAGATCGGCCTGATCTCGGTGGCCTCGCCGGACTACTACCACGCCGAGCAGAGCATCGCGGCCATGGAGGCCGGCAAGGATGTCCTCTGCGAGAAGCCGTTGACGCTGACCATGCCCGAGGCCAAGGAGATCGCCGCGGCGGTCCGGCGCACCGGCCGGCGCTTCATGATCGGCCAGGTCTGCCGCTACGCCCCCGGCTTCGTCCTGGCCAAGCGCCTCATCGAACGCGGCGAGATTGGCCGCCTGTACCTCGCCGAGAGCGAGTACGCCCATAGCTACCGCGGCGCCCGCGGCGTCGGCGACTGGCGCGTCGACCCGCGCCGCGAGCCCCTCATCGGCGGCGGCTGCCACGCCGTCGACCTGCTGCGCTGGATCGCCGGCGATGTGACCGAGGCCTTCGGCTACGCCAACCACCTCTGCCTCACCGACTGGCCCGTCAATGACTGCAGCCTGGGGCTGTTCCAGTTCGCCAGCGGCGCCATTGGCAAGGTGATGGTCTCGGTGGGCTGTGTGCGGCCGTATACCATGCGCAGCGTCTTCTACGGCACCGAGGGCACGATCGTCTGCGACAATACCAGCGCGGACATCCAGCTCTGCAGCCAGAAGAACCTCACCGGGGCGCCGGCCTTCGCGACCCTGCCGGTGAACATCGCCAGCCACAACGTCGGCGCCGAGATCCGCGAGTTCATCGACTGCATCGTCGCCAACAAGCCGGTGGTGACCAACGTCGACGAGGGCGTCAAGACCGTCGCCACCTGCATCGCCGTCGCCCAGTCCGCCCGCACCGGCAAGCCGGTCCGCGTCCAGGATCTGCTCTGAGACAGTCCTGCCGTCACCGGCCGTTCCCTGCCGGTGGTGCGAGGAGCCCAACACCAGGCCCGCCGGCCGCAAGGTCGGCGGGCCTGGTCGCGTCAGGGCAGCGCCACGCGCAGGAGGGCGCCCTTGGCATCAGCGGCCAGGACGGCGCCGCCCTCGAGGCCGATGAGGTGCTCGACACGCGCCGAGGCGCGGCCGCTGGCGACGACCTGGCCCGCCTCGTCGAGCGCCACCAGGCTGCCGTCATCACAGCCGACCAGGACGCGGCGACCGTCGGCGCCGGCCAGGCAGAGCCGTCGCGGTGCCGAGGGCAGTGACCGGCTCCAGAGGCGCCGGCACTCGGTGTCGAGGGCCACGACCAGGCCCTCGTGCGTGGCGGTCAGGATTACCCGGCGGCCGGCCTCGCCCCAGGGCGCGGTCTTCAGGTCGCGCAGGTAGGTGCGGAAGGCGTTGCTGCCACCGGGGCCGAAGGGCGCGTTGGACCGCGGCCGGCCGTCGCGGTCGTAGACCGTGACGCGGTTCCAGGTGCCGTTGATCGCGGTCACCAGCTCGATGGCGCCATCGGCATCGACGTCTTCCCAGATCAGGTCGACGCGGTTCTGCGCCGACCAGCCGCTGACCATCGTGTGGCCGGACGGTACCCCGTAGAAGCCGCGGCGGACCTTCAGGTCGCGGCTGTCGATCAGACTCAGTTCATCGGTGCCATTCGGCCAGCGCGCGATGGTGGCCTCCTGGCCGCCGTCGGCCGTCGGGACGAGGCGCATGATCTTGCCGGGGCCCCAGAAGGCCGCCAGGCGCTGCGCCAGGGTGCCGTCGGTATTGACGATCTCGACCGTGCAGGCGCTCCCGACCAGGCACTGCGAACGGCCGTCGATGAAGGGCCCCGTGACCAGGCCGTGGATGCCCTCGTGGCCGGGAGCGCTCTTGAACCAGTAGGTCTTGGCGGCGCGGAAGACGGCCGGGTCCATCTCCGAGGTGAAGACCCACTTGCGGGCGCCGTCACGGGCGAAGGCGATGAGCTTCTCATCGGCGCAGCCGGCCAGGAGGGCGTCGGCCTCGGGCCACCAGGCCAGGACGCGCACGCGGCCGTCGGCCTGGAGGGTCCGGACCGGCGTGCCGGCGGCGGTGAACAGATGCACGGTCGAGCCCTCGGCCACGGCCAGCCAGGGAGACTGATCCAGGCCTGGCAGGGCGATGATCTCGGTGGCGCCCTGCGGCAGGCTGGCCATAGGCGTCACCGCCAGCGCCGCCGAGGACGGCAGCGCCGTGGCGCGCGTCCGCGCCGTCTTGGCCTCCGCCCAGAGGCCGGCCGACTGCGTGTCGGCCGCGTCGAGGCCGGCGCGCAGCGCCGAGAGCACCGCCGCGCTCGGGCGGGCGCCGGTGAGGCGGTGCTCGCCGGCCGCGAGCGCCAGCGGCAGCGCCGCCACCGCCTGGCCGTCCAGACGCAGCGCCGCCGGCTCAGCCAGGGCCAGCGTCAGCGTCGTCGCGGCGGCCGCGGAGATGGCCAGCTCGCCGGTCGCGAAGTCCCAATCCACCGCCACCGGCGTCTGGGACGACAGCAGCAGCGGCCCGAGGCCGGCGCGCGTCAGGCCGCGGCCGTAGAGGTGATCGGCCGCCAGGATGGCGACCTCGGCCTGGACGCCCTCGGCCTCGCCCACCACCGCCAGGGCCGGCTCGGGCAGACGCAGGAAGGCGGCGTTGGGCGACAGCCGACGGCACGGCGACCCCGCCGCCGCGGCGTCATCCGGTGCCAGGAGGTGGAAGAAGAGGCGGTTCGTGCCGGCTTCGGCAGGGCCGTTCCAGGCCATGGTGATGGCGTTCTCGCCGCGGACGTCGAGGGGATCGGCCGTCGACAGGGCGTAGGTGACCGCCGGGGCGGCAGGCTCGGCCGCGGCGCCCTCCGGCCGCAGCAGGAGCGCCCCGAGGGCCGCGAAGAACCGCGCCGACAGCTCGTCATGACCGACGACCTCCAGGCGCAGGACATGCCGACCCGCCGGCAACGACACCGCACCCAGGCTCAGGCGCTCCTCACGCGCCTCGCCGGCGTACAGATTCAGGCGGTCCTGGACCGCCTTGCCGTCAATCAGGACACGCACCACGCCGCGGTCGTTGTAACGCACGGTGTCGAGGTAGGCCTCGCCCGCGAAGGGCTTCTCAAGCTCAAAGGGCATCTCCAGCCACTCGCCGGGGGCCTGCGCCCGCAGCAGCACGATGCCGACACCGGTCAGGCGTCCGAGGCGGGCGGGATCGGCCGGCTGCGTGGTGCAGGTCGCGTCGAGGGCGCGGAACTCCATCCACCCCGGCGGCAGCCGCGAGCCCTGCCGGGGCGTCAGCCGCGCGCGCTCGAGTTCGGCCTGCCAGCGGCCGCCGCGCGTGTCCCAGAGGGTCTGCACCGCCATGTTCTCGCTGCTCTCGCGGAAGGCGAGGTCGTCGATGACCAGGGCATAGCGTCCGAGGCGCTGCAGGAGGGTCCGCTGCCAGGTGCAGTAGGCCGCGCGCGGCACCCGCGCCGAGACGCCGGCGGTGCCGCCGAGGCGTTCGGCCCAGCGCAGGCCGGCGTCCATGGCCACGGCCGGCTCGACCATGCCGTCGGCCTTGGTCAGGACCTGATTCAGGTAGCCCTGCAGGAGGGTGTTGCCGGCCAGGCGCAGGTCCAGGATGGCGAAGGTGTGGTAGGGATTGCGGGAGGCGCCGTTGAAGCCGTCGATGAGGACGAAATCGCCGCCGGGGCCGGTCTCGGTGCGGAAGGACCCGAAGGCGAACGACTCGTCGAAGGCGAGGCCGCTGCCGCGCCGCGACCACTGCGGCATGGCCAGGGGCTGTATCGACCAGCGCCCGCACAGGTCCGCCGGCGCCGCCGGCGCCAGGGCCTCGTCGGGCCAGTACGACTGGCCGAGGCGGAAGATGCGGGTGTCCATCGCGGTGCGTTCGCGGTAGCCGACCCAGCGGCCATCGCCGGTGATGTGGGCGGCCTGGTGCAGGAAGCTCAGCGCCGCATACTGCAACTGGCGGTCGCCGGGAAGGCCATTGAGGAGGATCTCCTGGCCGCGCAGGAGCTCGGCGAGGGTGCCCTGCCGAAGGGGCTCGCGGTCGCCGGTCAGGCAGAGGTAGGTGAAGACCGGCGCGATGCCGGTGCTGTACCAGTAGAGGTTATCGCTCTCGCCGGTGACCCAGGCGTGCTTGTGGAGCGACTCGAAGGCCCAGCGCCCGGCCTGCTCGCACTGTTCCCAGACCGGGTCGGGGTAGTCGCGGTTGAAGTAGCGCCCGAGGCAGAGCAGGCCGATAGCGGCCCACTGTCCATGCCGCGAGCTGACCGCCTCGGCCGGTCCGCGCAGGCGGAAGATGCCCTCGCGGGCGTAGTCGGGATGCTCGAGCTGGCGGGCCAGGCCGTTGGTGATGCGCAGGCGCTCGTCGTCGCTGAACACCGGGCTCTCCTCGATGAGGTCCCAGTAGAGCAGGGTCATGTGCTGGTTGTAGTGGTAGGCGCCGGCGAGGGGGTCATCCTTGTTCTCGATGCGCTCGCCGTCGATATCGCTGATCTCCTTAAGGGCCTGCGCGTCCGGGAAGGCCAGGCGCACGAACTCGCGGGCATGCCGCGGCTCGCCGGTCATGAAGTACATCGCCATGCACTTGCTCAGGCTGCTCCAGCCGAAGTAGCCGGTGGAGCCATAGCCGTCGGAGGCGTCCCAGGTCTCGGCCTGGCGGGCGTCCGCGGGCAGCACGACGCCCTCGGGGAGACGCACGTCGAGGACCCAGCCCAGGGCCAGGGCCTCGCCGGCCGGCGAGGCCGACAGGCGCTCGGCCAGGAGCTGCGCGGCACGCTCGACGCCGGCGTCGTCGCTGCCGCCGACCAGGATGGCGTTGTGGCCATTGGCGTAGGGGTTGTGCAGCGAATGCACCACCGCACCGCCGGGGCCGGGGTACTTCAGGTCCAGGAGAGTGAAGCAGGCGTCGTAGAGGCCGCTGATGGCCTGATTCGTCGAGCGGTTGCCCAGGAGGATACGGGCACCCCGCAGCGGCAGCGCCGCCTCGGCATCGCGGTCGCTCCAGACCGGCAGCTCGACGCCGGTGCGGCTGCGCACCGCCGCCTGGAGTGCCGCCACCGCCGCGGCGTACCGGCCCGACGACACCACAATCCCCGCCGCGGGCCGACCGGCCGAGACCAGGGCCGTGGTCAGATGGGCGTCCTTGAGCTGGGTCACCACCGGCGCCTTCATCGGCGGCAGCGGCGTGGGCTCAGCCGGCGCCGGCACACCCCCGGTCAGACGGACGTTGTCCAGCAGGGCCGTCGTCCAGGCAGTGCCCTTGTGGGTGTAGAGGTAGAGCCGGATCGTCGTGTCACCAGCCGGCATGGCGCCGCGCAGAGTGATCGTCTCGAAGGCGGCGGTCTGACGCGTGTGCAGGACCTCCTGCGCGTAGGTGTTCGAGGGCAGGAAGCGCATCTGCACGTAGAGGTTCGCCGGCGGCGGCGCCTCAGGCACGGCGGCGACGTCCACCGCCACCTCGTAGGCCTGCCCGCCCGGCGTGGCGACGTCCTGCGTGAGCCCAATCTCGTGCTCCGCATCACGGTCATCCAGGAGCACGGCCTGGCCCTTGCCAAAGGCCGGCTCCACCAGGCGGAAGGTCTGCTCACGCCCCGCGCCGGCGTAAAGCGACCAGCCCGCCGGGACACGGCCCGCCATGGCGCCGTCAAAGGATGGATACTTCAGCTCGACCGCGAAGGGCTCCGCCGCCGCAACGCCTGCCAGACAGAGGAGGCCCCCAGCCATGCCCATGAGACCGCCGATGCGCCATAGTGAGTGCATGTGGTGCCTTCCCTGGATGAGGTGCCAACCTGAGACCGTACCGCCCGCCCACGCCGGCCGCACCGCGGCCGGCCGAGCGCCCCGGGTCCGGCCAATATGACCGGAGGCCCGCCCCGAGTCAACCGGCCCAGGCGTCGTCCGCCACGGCGGCGGCGGGGCGGCGGCGGACCTGTCAGACCTGTCAGACCTGTCAGACCTGTCAGACCTGTCAGACCTGTCAGACCTGTCAGACCTGTCAGACCGGCCAGACCGCTCCCCGCTCCCTAGGCGCCGCCCTTGACGCGGCGGGCGTGCCGGCGCCAGAGCAGCATCGGGTGGTCGACCAGGGCATCCAGGCGCCAGGCCTCGCTGGTGTCGCCCAGTTGGGCCAGGCTGCGGACGGCGCGGATCACGATGGCGTCGCGGAAGGCGGTCGGGTGGGCCGGATCGCCGCCCCACAGGGCCACCGGGAAGTCATGCTGGGCGGTCTCGGCGAGGAAGCGCCGGATGGCGCCGATGCCCTCGGGCTGGCCGGCCTTTCCCAGGGCACGCAGGAGGAGCAGCAGCGTCGGGGCCGGCAGCTCCAGGGTCAGCATCGCGCCGATGGCCTCGGCGATGCCCGGGGCGCCGACCTCGGCCAGGGCCAGGGCCGCCACCACGAAGCGCTGCGGCGACTTGAGCCCGAGCACCGGCTCGGTCTGGCGTGAGCGCAGGACTTCCTGCAGGACGGCGATGACCTCGGGTCCGGCCTGACCGCCGAGGGCCGCCGCGATGGCGCCGCAGAAGCGCGCGTTCGGGTCGGCGGTGCCGGCCAGGAAGGCCGGCCAGTCGACGGCCTTGGCGGAACGGCTCAGGCGCCACATGGCCAGGCCGCGCTCGTCGCCCTCGCCGGCGAGCTTGCCGAGGAGCTCGGCGACCGGCAGGTCGGCGGCACGGCGCGGCGGCCGCGGTGCGATGCCGCGGGCCGCCAGGAGGGGCCGCAGCTCGGCGATCGGCAGTGCCGCGGGCGTGATGCCCTGGATGGCGGCCTCGGCGGCGGCGACGCCGCAGATCTCGCCGATGACCTGCATATCGCGCTGCATACGCAGGAGCTGGTGCAGGTCGTGGTCCACCGACAGGGCCCGGCAGGCCAGGAGGACGTTGTCCAGACGCCGCGGCAGGAGCGCCCGGTAGGGCACATCGCCATGCCAGAGCGTCCGCCAGAGGCCGAACATGACGACATGCCGGCGCGACCACTCGCTCTCCTCGGCGTAGTCCATGGCGTGGTTGTCGTGGTGGGCGTAGGCGCTGCAGACGGTATCCGGGAAGCCGCGGCCCTCGAGGAAGTCACCACTCGGCCGCGCGCGAAGCGGCTCTCGCGCAAGCCGATGATGGAGGCCAGGGAGCAGTAGTGCCGTTCCGGCGTGTAGGGCCCGCGGTAGGCGACCTGGGCGCGGCCCTCGAAGTGGGCCCGTGACAGCTCGAGGGTATCGGTGGGATCGACCCATCCGGCGTCGAAGTTGTGATGCCCGAGTTCGCCCTGGCGCATCAGCGAGGGCGTGTAGCTGTAGGGCTGCGGGAAGCCGTCGCCGTCGCGGCCGAGGGTCATCGGCGCGCCGGCG
>JAGVUW010000196.1 GCA_019136035.1 Verrucomicrobiota bacterium
CTCAGCGTGCTATAGTGTGCGCGGTGTCAAGGCACTCGGTTTGGACACGGTCGTAACCCAAGGGCGCAGTGCGCCCGGCATGACAAGGTGGCCACGATGAAGCACAGGCATCCGCTCTTCACTCTGATCGAGCTGCTGGTGGTGATCGCGATCATTGCGATCCTGGCGGCGATGCTCCTGCCCGCACTCTCCCAGGCCCGCGAGAAGGCGCGATCCATCTCCTGCACCAATAACCTCAAGCAGATCGTCCTGGCCGGACTGCTCTACGCCGACGACAACGCCGAGTACCTGCCCAGCTACAACGTCATCCCCTCGCGCACCGGCGGCTCCTACGGCGTCGCCGACCTGCCCTTCATGAACAAGAAACTGGGCACGACGAGCAACGGCTACAAGTACTGGATGGACATCTGCATGGTCTACACCAAGGACAGCGAGGTCTTCGACTGCCCCAGTCAGGTCTGTGAGTGGTTTGGCGGCTACGGCTGGAATGTGTACGGCCCGGGCTACACCCTGAACCACGCCACGCGCTTCGGCGGCATCTGGGATGGCGTCACCCTGGGCATGGTGGCCAATCCCAGCAAGCTGACCATGCTGGCCGACCTCTGGCCGAAGCCGGCTTCGGGCAGCTATACGCCCTCGACCTGGATCCCGCACTGGACGCCGACCAGCAGCTACTACCTGACCTACGCGCCGCGCGTCCACAACGACGGCGCCAACATCGGCTTCGTCGATGGCCACGCGGCCTGGTGGAAGCGGCCGAACTACGCAGTCCTGCCGGACTACTACTACAAGTAGGCCGCGGCGAGAGCCTCGACCGATGCCATCCGGCCCTCCGCCCGGCGGCGGCCCGGCTTGCGGGGGTGGCGGCGCTGTTGCCTTCGTCGCGTGGTCGCAGACTCCCGGCCTGCAGCAACGAACGCCGGGGTTCCCACGGCGCTCCCATGGGCTTCAGCGGCCAAAGGCGCGCGTCACCGACCGTGGTGCTATAGTGTGGGGTCGGTTCAGTCATCCGGTTTGGGCACAGTCGTAATCCAAGGGCGCGCGACGGCGCGCTCGGCGAGACAAGGTGGCCACGATGAAACGCAGGTCCCCGTTCTTCACCCTGATCGAGCTCCTGGTGGTGATCGCGATCATCGCGATCCTGGCAGCCATGCTCCTGCCGGCGCTCTCCCAGGCCCGCGAAAAGGCGCGATCCATCTCCTGCACCAACAACATCAAACAGATCGTCCTGGCCGGACTCCTCTACGCCGACGACAACGCCGAGTACCTGCCCAGCAACACCAACTACCCGTACCGCGGCGGCGGCTCCTACAGCACCCCCGACATCCCCTTCATGAACGCCAAGCTCGGCACGGTCAGCCAGGCGTACCGTTACTGGATGGACATCTGCCTGCTCTACACGAAGGATATCCAGGTCTTCGACTGCCCCAGCCAGGTGAACACCTGGATGGGCGGCTATGGCTGGAGTGTCTACAGCGTTGGCTATGTGCTGAACCACCCGACGCGTACCGGCGGCATCTATGAGGGCATCACGCTCGGCATGGTCGCCCATCCCTCGACCCTGCCCATGCTGGCAGACCTCTGGCCGAATCCGACCACGCCGACGACCTGGGTCAACGCCTGGCGCCCGAGCAATTCCTCGTACGCGACGATGTCGCCGATGGTCCACAACCAAGGCGCCAACATCGGCTTTGTCGACGGCCACGCCGCCTGGTGGAAGCGCCCGAACTACGCGGTGCTCCCGGTCTACTACTACGAGTGAGACCACCGGCCGGGTCTGACGGCGTCATGCCTCTGCAGCCGCTCCGACGGCGCCTGGCGAGTAGGTCCACGGCGCCGCCCGTGGACCTCCCGGGCGACGACCACCGCGCCCGGGAAACGACTGGCGTGGTGCGCCAGATAGAACACGGCGAAACGTCGCGGGTCGCCGGTGCTGGAGGGCGGGGTGGCCACAGACGCGTACGCGTCCACGAGCCGCAGCGACGTCGGCAGCGTCACGCCTCGGCGACCCGTCGCGCCACGGCCGGATGTCTCGCCCAAGGCCCCCGCCGCCCACCGCCCTGGCCCCATCGAGGAGTGCCGCACCGCCATGGCTCGCCCTGACTCCCATCGCCTGCGCCTCACCCTGGCCGTTCTGGCGGTCGCCGTGCTGGCCGGCGGGCTGCTGACCTGGCGCGCCGCACGCTCCGGCGCCGGCGTCGGCGGCCCTCCCGCGAGCGCCGCGGCGCCGGCCCTGCAGCTCTACGTCAATCCCGGCACCACCACCCCGCAGATCCCCCTCTGGGCGGCGGTGCGCGCCGGTCGCCTGGAGTCGGTCTTCGCGGTCCAGAGCCAGCTCTGGAAGACGACCGACCACCTGCAGGGCCTCCTCCTGGCCGGCGTTGGCGACGCCTGGATCGGCCATATCGACGGCTTCGCGCGGGCCCGCCAGCGCGGCGCCCCGGTCGTCCTCCTGGCGGTCACCGGATGGCGCAAGTTCGCCCTCGTCAGCACCGACCCGGCGGTCACCGGCCTGGACGACTTCCGTCAAGGCAGTCTGCCCTATGCGCCGTTCGGCAGTCCCGCCGTCGACATCGTCCGGGCGATCCTGCCCGAGACCGCGGCTGCCATCACCTTCGACCCGCATGAGCCACGCCAACTGGCGCTGAAGGTCCTTCAGGGCAAGGTCCGCAGCGCCCTTCTGCCCGAGCCGCTGATCACGACGATGCTGCAGCAGGTGCCCGCGCTGCGGGTGGTGGTGCAGCTCGAGGACGAATACGCCCGCCAGCGCGGCGGCGCGGCGCGTCTGCCGATTGCCGGCCTGGCGGTGCACGCGCGGCTGGCCGAGGCGGACCCCGCGCGCGTGGAGGCCCTCCTGCAGGCGGTGCTGGCGGCGGGTGCGGAGATGGCGTCCGACCCGGAGCACGCGGCCGAGGTCCTGCCACCGGAGTTCGCCGAGTTCGTGCCCCGCGAGGTGGTGCGGCAGTCGCTCGCCCGCGACGTGATCCTGGCCCGCCCCGCCCGCGATGTCGCCGCCGAGATCGAGGGCTACCTCCGCATCGTCACCCCGGAACTCTTCGCCGACGGCGCCGGCCTCGACCCGGCCTTCCTCTGGGCCGGGCCGGCCAAGCCCTGAGGGGTACCGGCGCTGCGCCGCCCGGGACGGCACCGGCCGCGCCGGCCAAGGGACACAAGGGACACAAGGGACACAAGGGAGACCGGGCGCCGCGGAGCGGCTGCAGCGGCGGCTGTCCCCAGCCGCTCGCATGAAAGACCGCGTCGCGGCGCGGCGTCGAGTCCGGGGTCAGAGTGCCGCGGTCACGCGGACGTGTGCGCCGCGGCTTCAGCCCGGCGCGGCCTCGGATGCTGCCGCGGCCTGAAGGCACGCGGCACACTTCCGGCCAAGGCCGGTACTCCGACGGGGAGGGCGCCGCAGGCGATGGCTCGCCTGGTCCTATCCGGCGCTCGCCCTGGGACCGCCGAGCGTCGGCTCGGCATCTCCGGGCGCTGCCGGCGCCCGGGAGGTCCACGGACGACGCCGTGGACCTCCTTGCCGCTCCAGGCTCACTCAGCGCCGGGGTCGCTTCGCGGTGGTGTCCTGCGGTGGCGCGATCTCGATCAGGTTGTCTGGCTTGGCGGTGTGGCGGGTGGTGGTGCCGTCGGGCCAGCACGCCGTCAGCACGACCGGCCCCTCCCAGGTGCCGAGGCCGACGTGGATCACCGGGTCGTCCTGCTGGCCGTAGGTGCCGCTGCCGGCGCTGACCAGCCGCGTCAGCACGCGGTCGCCGAGACGCGCCTGCAGGCGCGTCCCCAGGATGGTCCGGCCGCTCGTGCCCGGTCCGACGCGCACGCGCAGCCAATGCCGCGCCGGCTCGCCGTCGGCGGCGCCGAGGTTGCGGTAGAGCCGCAGGGCCGGCTTGGCGCCGACCTCGCTCCGGCCGGCGGTGACGACCTCGAGCCAGCCGTCGCCGTCGGCATCCGCAAGGGCTCCCGCGTAGGTGTCGATGCGGACGATCCCGGCCGCCTTGGCGCGCTCGACAAAGGCCGCCCCGCCGTGGTTCAGGAAGAGCCTGCTGGTGGCGTAGGCGAGGTTGTAGACCTGCGGCACGAAGAGGTCGGTCCAGCCGTCGTTGTTGAGATCGCCGGCGGCACACCCGGCCCAGAGCTCATCGCCTTGGAAGACGCCGGCCCCGCCGATCGGCATCGGCGCCACGCCCAGGCGCTCGCGCCAGTCCTCGAAGCCGACGGCGCTGCGGTGGTAGATCGCCGAGTCGTCGCAGACGTAGCCGCGGATGTCGTAGCTCTTCCCGCTGGGGCCGACGTACTTGTGCACCAGGTTCGCGGTGAACAGGTCCATGCGGCCGTCGTTGTCGATATCGATCCAGCAGGCGCCGATGCTGTGGCCGTAGTGCGGCCCGTAGTGCTGCTTCAGCGTCGCGTTGTAATAGCGCTCCGGCTCGCGCCGGCCGGTGACGCCGTAGTGCCGGGCGCTGTCCTCGAAACGGCCCCCGCCGCCGTTGTGCCAGAGCAGGTTGGCCTGCAGCCGGTAGTTGGCGACGAAGATATCCTGGCGGCCGTCGCCATCGACGTCGTCGAAGAGCACGGCCCGACCGTAGGTCTTGCGGGCGATGCCGGCACTCTCGCCGATCTCGACCAGACGCACGCCGCCGTCGTTCCGCCAGAGCTCGTGCGGGTAGTAGGTCGGGTTGCCGTCGTTCCAGTCCTCGCCCATAGCGACGTAGACATCTGCGAAGCCATCGTTGTCGATATCGCCGGCGGCCATGGCCATCGCTTTCGGGTGGGGCGCGAAGCCGGCCGCGGCCGCCACGTCCGCGAAGGTGCCATCGCCGCGGTTCCGCCAGAGCTGGCCGCGGCTGCTGATGATGTCGGTCCAGCCGTCGTTATCGAGGTCCACCGCCAGGGCCGGACCGCGCGGCGCCGCCGACAGCCCGGCCGCCGCGGTGACTTCCTCGAAGCGCGTCGACGCGCCGACGCCGATATTGCGGAAGAGGCGGTGGCCGTTGACGAGCAGGTCCGGGCGGCCGTCCTGGTCGCTGTCCAGCCAGTTGACGTACTGCGCGTCGACGCCATCCAGGCCGGCCTCGGCCGTGATATCCGCGAAATGCGGCACGATCAGCGGCAGCGGCACGGCCGTCGGCGCAGCCTCGACCGGTGCCGGCCCGACCGCCGGGCCATGAGCGCAACCCCAGAAGACAAGCACCACGCCGCCGAGCGCGGCACCCGCACGCACGCCGCACGCCGCCCGAAACGCCAGCCGCTGTGACCACCGCGTCATCCTCGCGCCCTCCTCACTGCCCTCACCGCGGCGGCCCCCCCGCGACATCCCAGTAGAGGGCGCAGACAGCGTCGGCCATGCGACTCTGGTCATAGCGCCCGGCCCAGGTGCGGGCAACCCTGGCGGCGCCGGCGCGTCGGGATGGCTCTCGCCACTGCAGGATGCCGGCCGCCAGATCGGCCGGCGTCGGGCCGGTCAGGGTCGCCGCCTTGCAGCCGGCAAGGATCTCGCTCGGGCCCGCTGCCTGTACCGCCACCACCGGCCGGCCCAGGGCCAGGGCTTCCACGATGGTCCGCCCGAAAGGCTCCTCGACGGCCGCCGAGACCACCACATCGGCCGCCGCCAGCCAGGGCAGCGCCGACGAGGCGTCGGTCACGAAGACAACGCGCCCATCGACACCCAGATCGGCGGCGCGGACGCGCAGACGCTGCAGATAGCCGGCGTCGGCGTGACCGCGCACACGGCCCACCAGCACGCCGACCAGGCCATCCTGCTCGCGACTGGCCAGGGCCAGGGCCTCCAGGAAGGCGCCGTGGCGCTTCCAGGGAACCATGTCGGCCACCATCGCCACCCGCAGTTGCGCCGCCGCGAGGGCCGGGTCCGACACCGGCGTGGTCGCCGCCATCGGCGCCAGATCGAAGCCATTCGGAATCACCCGCAGCGGCACCTCCGGAAAGGCCGCCCACTTCGCGGCAACGGCCTGCGAGATGGCGATGACCTCGGCCAGCCGCGGCGCCAGCAGGCGCAAGGCCAGGGCCGGCACGCGCAGATCGCGGTCATGCAGCACCAGCGGCGCCTGCCGCCGCAGCGCCCGCGGCACCAGCAGGCCGGCACGGATGCCGTTGGCGTGGATCAGCGTCGGCTGCCACCGCCGCGCCGCCAGGAGGATCGGTCCCCGGGCCGCCAGGCGGTCCCAGGCATAGCGCGCCATACCCGCGGCGGAACGCTGCCAGTGCGCGGTGCGAAGCTCGCGCACCGGCCATCCGGCCTCGCGGCAACTCTCGAGCAGACCCCCCGGCGTGCGATCGGCACTCAGGACCACCGGCGACCAGCCACGCGACGCAACGCCATGAAGGAGAGTCAGCAGGCTGCGCTGCGCTCCGCCCGTGAAGGGGGCGCAGTCCACGACCATCGTCGTCTGGGAGGAACCCATTCCCATGACATCCCACCATACAGCCGCCCCCCGGGCAACGCCAACAGCCCAACCGGCGCGATGGAAAGGGCGGACGGGGTGCACAGGGTGGACGAGGTGGACCGGGGAGGCGTCCGCCCAGCGCGATCGCGCTCGTTGCCGTGATCCCCGTCCTCCTCCTTGTCCTCCTCCTCGTCCTCGCCCTCGCCCCCCCCCGCGCGCGGCGGTCCACAAGGGACTTGAGGGACTCAAGGGACTCAAGGGACAGCCCCCCCGCGCGCGGCGGTCTTCCTTCCCTCGCCCTCCTCCTCGTCCTCGCCTCCTAGTCCTTATCCTCGTCGTCATCCTTGTCCTCCCCTCCCCCATCCTAGTCGTGGTCCTTGTCGTCATCCTCGTCCTCCCCGTCGTCCTCCTCCTCGTCCCTCGCCCTCGTCCTCGTCCTCGCCTCCTAGTCCTTATCCTCGTCGTCATCCTCGTCCTCCGGCCGATCCGGAGGATCCAGACAAAGACCCAGACCAGGATCAAGACCAGGATCAGGACCAGGATCAAGACCAGGATCAGGACCAGGATTGCTCAGCAGGGGGAGGGTTCAGTCTGGCGGCAGCAGGCGCAGGAGGCGAACGGTGCGCTGCGAGGTGCCCTCGAGGTCGTCGTTGACGGCGACCTCCTCGGTGGCCAGGAGGGCCACGCCGGTGCGGGGCGCGAAGGGCCGCCCGGCATCGGCGACCAGGACCTCGACGCCGCGGCCGGCCGCCTGGCGGAGCTGCGCAACCATGCGTGCGGCCGGCCCGCGCTCGTAGAAGAGGTCGGCCACCAGGATGACGGCAGCGCTCTCGTCCAGGCCCTCGGCCGCCTGGTCGCGGCCGTCGAACTCCAGAGCCACGCCGTTCGCGGCGGCGTTGAGACGGGCCACATGCAGGGCCGTCGGGTCGGTGTCATTGGCGATCACCCGCGCTGCGCCGGCCAGGCTCGCCGCGATGGCTGCGGCGGCGCCGCCGCAGCCGATCTCCAGGACGACCCGGCCATGGACCCGCGCCGGATCGGCCGCAAACAGCCGGCTGAAGGCGATGGCCGCCGGCCAGGGGACAGCCCAGTAGGGGACGTCCTGTCGCGACCCGGCCTCCTCTTCCCAGGCCTCCCAGAGCGCAAAGACGTCGGCCGAATGGTGCACGCGCACGGTCGCGCCGGGCTCGACGGGTGCCAGCGGCGCCCAGCGCGCCAGGAGTTCCTCCGAGGGCACTCTCGCCGCAGGGCGCATGTTCCTGGTCCTCCTCGCTTTGATGGAGCCGCTGCCGACCTGCCGGGCCGTCGGCCGCCGTCGACGACAGCCGCCCCGGCGCCGCGGCCGTGGCCCTGAGGATGGGCCTCCGCCACGGGCCGTGTCCGCGCATCCGTCGCACCATAGCCCGCCAAGGCCGTCGGCGACAGCCGCCCCCGCCGCCCACGACGGGCTGGCGAGCCCGCCGCGCTTGGATTGTCGGGCGCCGCGGCTATGCTTTGGATATGAGCTCGCCTCGCCCCCTTCAGGACCATGCGACCCCGGAACCCGCGGAGAACCCCCGGCCGGCCGTAGCGCCGACGGCGCGTCAGCGCCGGCTGACGCTGGCGGTGCTGGCCGGCATCCTGGTACTGACGCTGGCCGTGCATTGGGTGTATCGCGCCAAGACCGCCGAGCCGCCGCCGGTGAGCCGCGAGGTGGCGGTCTTCGATTCCTACGCACGGCTGACCCTGTGGGCCGCCGAGAGCCGCGCCTTGCCGGCCCTGGACGAATGCTCGGCCGAGCTGGCCCGCATCCACGTGGCCCTGAACCGCTTCAACCCCGGCAGCGAGATCTCGCAGCTCAACGCCACGGCTGGCCAGGAGCCCTTCGTCTGTTCGCCCCTGCTCTGGGATGTGCTCCGCCAGGCCCGCCAGGCCTACCGCCAGACCGACGGCGCCTTCGACGTCTCGGTGGGGCCGCTGATGGCCCTGTGGGGCTTCCATCGCCGCCGCGACACCCTCCCGAGCGACGCCGAGATTGCAGCGGCGCTGGGCCGGGTCGGCCTGAACCGCGTCGTCTTTGACGACCACGACCGCAGCGTGCGCTTCACCGTCAAGGGCATGAGCCTGGACTTCGGCGGCATCGCCAAGGGCTACGCCCTCGACCGCGTCATGGCGATCCTGGCGCGGCATGGCATTGACCAGGCCCTGGTCGACCTCGGCGGCAATGTCGGCTGTACCGAGCTGCCGCCGCCAGGCCGGCCGCACTTCGTCGTCGGCATCCGCAACCCCTTCGCGCTTACGACCCTGCTCGGACGCCTGGCGGTGCGCGGCCTGGCCGTCGCTACCAGCGGCAACTACGAACGCCGTATCGTTATCCAGGGCAAGGAAATCGGCCATATCGTCGACCCCCGCATCGGACGCCCCGTCAGCGGGCCGTCCGGGGTGACCGCGGTGACGCCGCGGGGGGTCGACTCGGATGTCTTCTCGACGGCCGTCTATGTGGGTGGAACTGACCTGGCGCAACGGCTGGTCAAGGCGGTGCCAGGCACGGGTTTCGCGCTGGTCATGGGCACGGCGGACGATTACCGCATCGAGACGGTGGGGACGGTCCCCCTGCTGGACGGACCTGCCGCCGCCACGGCGCCCTGAGACCGCCGCGCCGGCGGGGGCTGCGAGGGCGAGGGCGGGGACGAGGGCGAGGACGAGGGCGAGGACGAGGGCGAGGACGAGGACGAGGGCGAGGACGAGGACGAGGACGGGAGAGCGCGCCGCGCGCGCGGGGGCTGTCCCCTGAGTCCCCTGAGTCCCCTGAGTCCCCTGAGTCCCCTGAGTCCCCTGAGTCCCCTGAGTTCCCTGGCGACCGCCGCGCCGGCGGGGGCTGTATCAGCGCGTTCCCATGGGCTGGTCCGGGCAGTAGACGGCGACGAAATGCAGGCCTCCGAACGGCGCCGTCGGCGCCACCGCGAGCCGTCCGTGGGCGCCGTCGACCCACTCCATGACGCGTTCCTGCCCCGGCCGGCGCACGACCCGGCCCACGACCAGGCCGCCGGGGACGCCGCCGCCCAGCCCGGAGGTCCAGACGCGTTCGCCGGCGGCGACGGCGGTATCGCGCGGCAGGTAGTCGACCTGGCACTGCGGCGCCTGCAGCCAGCGCCCGACGCCGGTGCCCTCGAGGATGCCGGTGCTCTTGCTGGTCTCGAGGACCACGCTCAGGCGGCAGCCGGATCACCGCGGCGTCGGCCATCACCACGCAGCCCGGCACCACCCCGTCGTGGCTGCCGCGATTGATGCGGAAGCCGCGGTTCCATGTCGCCGGGTCGCGCACCGTCACCTCGGCCAGGATGACACGCCAGCCCTGCCGGGCTGGCAGGCCGTAGTAGGCACGCAGGTCCTGATTCTGCCGGCGCAGGTCCTCGGCCTCGGCCGCGGCCAGACGCAGGCGCGCCGCTTCGAGCTGGGCTTCACGCAGGCGCTCGGAGGCGTCGCCCAGGCCGGTGAGGGCGGAGGCGTTGGTCACCAGGCGCTCGGTCACGCCCGACCAGAGGCCGGCGAAGGGCGTCAGCATCCCGGAGGCGACGCCGCGGGCCAGGCCGCGGCCAAGGGCGGTGGCCCAGATGCCCAGCAACGCCGCCGCCAGGAGGATGATCGTCAGTCTGGTGAGTAGGCTTCGCATCACAGCAACGCGGTCAACACCGGTCTGCCACCGGCGGCGGGCCGGCGCCAGCCGCGCCGGGTGGGCGACAACCGCGTCGGCCGGGCCTCAGAAGTCGAAGGCATCGGCCTTGGCTCCGGCGGGCTTGTCGGTCTTCGGCGCCGGCGCCGCCGGCGCGGCCTTGGGTGCCTCGGCCTTGGGCTTGTCGTCGGCCTTGGGCTTGTCGTCGGCCTTGGGCTTGTCGTCGGCCTTGGGCTTGTCGTCGGCCTTGGGCGTCTCGGCCGTGGGCTTGGCCGGCGCGGCGTCGGCCTTGGGCGTCTCGGCGTCGGCCGG
>JAGVUW010000582.1 GCA_019136035.1 Verrucomicrobiota bacterium
TGTCCGCCTGGTGACCAGCAATGTGCTGCCGCTGCAGCGCAAGGCCATGCGCGGCGTCCTGGCTGAGGCCGGCGTGCGCGTCGTGGCCAACAAGAAGAAGTACGTCATCGAGGCCATCGTCGAGGACGACAGCGCCTTTGACCTCAGCGAGGTCCCCGAGATCGCCCGCGAGGAGTACTACGAGCTCGACCTGCGCGAGAGCGTGGTGACCATGCGGGCGCCGACGCAGACAGGCATCCTCTGGGCCACGCAGAGCCTCGGGGCGATCTTCCGCGCCTTCGTCAACGGCACCATGCCCCCGAACATGGTCATCCGCGATTGGCCGAGCCTGGCGAACCGCGGTGTCTTTGTCGAGAACAAGTGGGGCCCCGACCGCATGAAGCTGCCCGACTGGTGCCAGCTCATCGACCGGCTCAGCGCCCTGAAGATGAACCGCCTCGGCGTCGGCCTCTACGGCTGCTGGGGCAACTGCCGTTTCGAGGGCTCCCTCACCGAGTTCCTGCAGGTGCCCGTGCCCGGCCATGACGAGCTGCGCAAGGAGCACCACCTGCGCTGGTACTCGCCGGACTTCTCGCGCTGGAATGACGAGACCTACCTGTCGCCGATGTTCGAGGAGAACTTCTTCGGGGAGGTGGTGGCGTACGGCCGTGAGAAGGGCATCGACGTCATTCCCTTCGTCAACAGCCTCGCCCACAACACCCTCATCCCGCGCCTCCTCCCGGCGGTCTCGGCGAAGGACGCCGACGGCACCCCGCGCGGCCTGGGCTACTCGATCGCCGACCCCGCCACCCGCGCGTTCCTCGAGGCCTTCTACGGCAGCATCATCGAGCATCGAGCGCTACTACCCCAATGGCATCGAGTACTTCCACATCCAGATGGACGAGGTCTGGCCGGACTACCCCGACCCGGCGGACCCGCAGAAGCTCGTGAGCCCGTGGTGCCAGGCCCCGGTGTCGGCCCGTCAGAGCGACCAGGAGAACCTCCGCGATTTCATCTTCTGGCTGGTCTCGATGCTGACCGCCAAGGGCGTCGGGCATGTCGTCATGTGGAACGACCAGCTCACGCGCCACATGCAGGTCCTCGACAAGACCTTCGTCAAGGCTCTGGAGAAGGCCGGGCTGAAGAACCGCCTGATCCTGCACTGGTGGTGGTACAGCAACGACGCCATCGATGACAGCACCCACGTCGCCCTCGGCGCCAAGCTCGGCCTCGATGGCTGGGTGGCGCCGATGACCTGCTACTTCAACTGGATGCGCTACGACTACCGCCGCCCGAACATCGAGCGCATGCTGGCGATGGCCCACGACGAGGGCGCCAGCGGCGCGGTGTCGTACGCGGTGCACGACCCCGGCTACACCGACCACGAGGCCCTGCTGGCGGGCTATGCCTGGAGCGGCATGGCGAGCGGCGCGATGGACGAGGTCCAGGCGCGCTGGGCCGAGTGTTTCGGCAGCGGCCGCGAGGCCTACCTGGCGGCCAGCGAGGCCCTGGTCAAGGTCGCCACCGCCTACCCGGCCCTGGGGCACTGCTACCACTACACCTACACCTACTGCAACAAGGACCTGCCCTGGCCGCGCGGCTACCCGGCCGAGGCCCTCGACAAGCTGGCCGGCATGAAGGGCGTCAAGGTCGCGGCGCAACTGCGCGAAGCCGCCGAACTGGCGAACCAGGCCGGCGCCGGCTTCGCCGCGGTGGCGGCCACGCCCGGCCTGAGCGAGACCGCCAAGGCCGCCGCCAAGAGCCTCTACGCCGAGGCAGCGCGGGCCGCCGGCCTGGCCACGGTCTTCGCCTTCCTCGTCGACCTGCGCAAGGCCAAGCCGAAACCCGAGGCCGCCGAGACCTGTGCCGCCCTGCGCGCCGAGTTCGTCGAGGCGATGCGTGTGGTCGAGCTGAACAAGCCCTCCTACGTGGCGCCGTCCTGCCTGTACAGCCTCAGCGTGCTGCTCGAGTTCCTCGACCAGCTCCATGGGGACCTCAAGGCCGGCAAGGCCCCGCGCTGGGCCAAGGAGTGATCTCGCCGCCGGCGCCCCGTGGCGCCGGCGGGATAGGGACGCGCCCGGCCGCCGAGGCCGGCCGGGCGGCGCCGACGGGCCGCGTCCCGGCAAGCAGCCTCGCAGTCATCCCCCGGAGAGTCCCATGCGCATCCTCGTCACCGGCGGCGCCGGTTTTATCGGCAGCCACATCGTCGAGCACTTCCAGGGCCGGGCCGAGATCCGCGTCCTGGATAACCTGCGTTCGGGCTTCCGGCAGAACCTCGCCGGCCGCAGCGTCGAGTTCATCGAGGCGTCCATCCTCGACCGCGAGGCCGTGCGGCGCGCGATGGCCGGCGTCGACTACGTCTTCCACCTCGCCGCCATGATCAGCGTGCCCGAGTCGATGGAGAAGCCGATCGAGGCCGAGCAGATCAACGTCATCGGCACCCTCGTGGTCCTCGAGGAGGCCGCTGCGGCCGGCGTTCGGAAGCTCTGCCTGAGCACCTCGGCGGCGGTCTACGGCGACAACCCCGAGGTCCCCAAGCGCGAGAGCATGCTGCCGGAGCCGAAGAGCCCGTACGCCATCACCAAGCTGACCGATGAGTACTACTGCGGCATGTTCGCCAAGGAGCGCGGCCTGCCGACCGCCTGCCTGCGCTACTTCAATGTCTTCGGGCCG
>JAGVUW010000637.1 GCA_019136035.1 Verrucomicrobiota bacterium
GGCCCTGCGTCAGGTCGTCGCCGAGCCGACGCGCTTCCGGACGCTGCGCGACCTCGTCCGCGACCACCTCAACCGCGGCGTCATCGAGGAGCGCGAGCTGGTCACCCTGCAGGACATCGAGGCGCCGACCGCCGCCGTCACCCTCCTCAACGACCAGGCCGGCACCGAACGGACCTCGGTCCTGCGCACCGACGACCTCCGGGACCCGCGCCGGGCCGCCGCCGCCGCCGCCGCCGAGTTCGCGTCGCGCTTCCCGGATACCACCCCCGCCCTCCGGGCCGGCCTCGAGACGGCCCTCGGGCGGCTCCTGCGACCGACCCTGACCTACGCGGCCGACGCCACCGAGCGGGCCCGCCGCCAGGCCGCCGCCGCCGTCGAGACCGTCACCCGCTTCGTCGGCGCCAACGAGGTCCTGGTCCTGCGCGGCGAGACGGTGACGGCCGAGCTGCTCGAGCGCCTGCAGCGTCACCAGCAGGAGCTGCATCTCCGCCAGACGACCCAGAGCGGCTGGGCCGGCATCGTCCAGGGCATCCTGCTCTGCGGCGTGATGGTGCTGAGCGCCGGCTTCATCCTCTCGGTGGTGCACACCGGCCTCCTCGGCGATGGCCGGCTCCTGATCATGATGACGCTGGTGACCGTGGTGCAGATGCTCCTCAGCCGCGTCGTCGCCGACCTGCACTTCCTGAAGAGCGGCTCGTCGTTCTTCCTGTTCCCGCTGTTGCCGCTGGCCTTCGGGGCGATGCTCCTGGCGCCGCTGGCCGGCCTGCGTGCGGCCCTGGTCAGCGGCCTGCTGACCACGGCGGTGACGGCCTGGCATGTGCACTCGCCCGAGTCCTTCCACCTCTGCGTCACCGGCACCGTCACCTGCCTCCTCGGCGGCGCCCTGATGCGGCGGGCGCGGCGGCGCTCCCACCTCATCCGCACCGGCACCTCGATCTTCGTGGCGGTGCTGCTCCTGGAGCTGGTCTTCTCGATCCGCGCCACCCTGCCGCCGGGGGCGCTCTGGCGGTCGCTGGCGCCCCTGGCCACCTACGCCCTCGGCAATGCCTTCGGGGTCACGGCCGTGGTCTTCATCCTCCTGCCCCTCCTCGAATACGTCTTCGGCGCGGCCTCGGATCTGACCCTGGTCGAGCTCAGCGACCTGAACCACCCCCTGCTCAAACGCCTGCAGCTCGAGGCACCGGGGACGTACCACCACAGCCTGACCGTGGCGACCCTGGCCGAACAGGCCGCCGAGGCCATCGGCGCCAACCCGCTGATGGCGCGCGTCTGCGCCTACTTCCATGACATCGGCAAGCTGCACCAGCCGGAGTTCTTCACCGAGAACGTCGCCCAGGGCGTCAACCCGCACCGGGAGCTCGAGCCCCGCATGAGCAGCCTGGTCATCCTCAACCACGTCCGCGAAGGCCTCTCGCTGGCCCGGCAGTACAAGCTCAAACGGCCCCTGCGCGAGGCCATCGCCCAGCACCACGGTACCAGCCTGGTGTACTTCTTCTACCGCAAGGCCCTCGACCAGGAGAAGCCCGGCCAGGCGGTCGGCGAGAGCGAGTTCCGCTACCCGGGGCCGAAGCCGCGCCGCAAGGAGGTCGTCCTCGTCAGCCTGGCCGATACCTGCGAGGCGGCCTGCCGCAGCCTCGAACGGCCTACGCCCGGCAAGATCGCCGACAAGATCGAGGAGCTCTTCTATGACCGCGTCCGCAACCACGAGCTGGACGACGCCGAACTGACCTTCAGCGAGCTGACCCGGGTGCGCGAGGCGATGGTGCGGACCCTGTCCACGATGATGCACGCGCGCGTGCCCTACCCGAAGGAGAGCGACCGTGAAGGTGCTCCTGTCCAAGCCGGTGCGGCTGCCACGGCTGCGGAACCGCCGCCTGCTGCTGCGCCTCCTGCATGAGGCGGCCCATCTCGGTCTGGACGCCGCCCTGGGCCGCGATCCGCGCGCGGCACTCCAGGTGGTCCTGGTCGGCGGTCGGACGATGGCCCGTCTGAACGCCGCCTTTCTCGGCCATCAGGGCCGCACCGACGTCCTGGCCTTTGCGCTTGGCGCGGCCGGCGGGGGGGCGGCGGCTGACGAGGCGGGCGACGGCCCGGTCGTCGTTGGGGAGATCTACATCTGTCCGGCCGTGGCGGCCGAGGCGGCGCGGCGTTTCGGCACCAGCCTGGCTGACGAGTGCGTGCTCTACGCTGTGCATGGCATGCTGCACCTGGCCGGCTACGACGACACCACCCCGGCGGCCCGGCGGGCCATGCGGCGGGCCGAACAGCGCCTCCTGCGGCGCCTGCGCGACAACGCGGATTTCGGTGCTATCTTTGCCGACGCCTCCGCGGATACGGGCGCGGTGGGGGCCGGTCCGAGGTCGCCGTCGCCGCTGACGGCGCCGGTCCGGCGTGCCCGCCACCATCACGGCAAGACCAATACCTATGGAGTATGACTGGAGTGTCTGGGGACTGATCGTCGCAGGCGTTGTGGCGATCGCGCTGTCCACTGTCCGTCTGGTCCTCAATGGCCTGAG
>JAGVUW010000354.1 GCA_019136035.1 Verrucomicrobiota bacterium
CGGCAACCGGGTCCGGCCCCGGCGCCGCTCCACCCAGCGCTGCCGCCGCCAGCTCGGCCGTGCGCACGGCGCGGGCCTCGCGCTGCAACGCCTGCACGGCCTCCTCGGCGCGGCGGCGGGCCTCATCCTGAAGGCTGGCTCGCTCGGCATCGACGATCCTCGGCGCCGCCTCGCGCACCGGCACCCAGGCACCCTCGAGGAAGACATAGCCGCGCCGTTCGTTCTCCTCGGCGCCGAGCCGGTAGCGCTCCCGGCGGGCGACCTCGCGGACCGTCTCGGCGTAGGCATCGCGCTCGGCCTCGTAGTCACGGATCTGTGCGTCGATGAACTCCTGCCGGAGCGCGCCGCTGCGCTCGGCGTCGAAACGCAGGATCAGCTCCTCGTTGCCGGCGACCTTGGCCATATCGGCGATCATGACCTGGCGACGGCCGACGACGATCGAGTTCGGCGTGCGGCCCTGATAGGCGCCGCGCACGCGCTCGCGCCGCACCGGGTTGGCCTGGTACTCGACTTCGACCAGGTCGCCCTCGGCGTAGATCGGATAGCGCTTTGCCGCCGCGCCCGCCAGGGCCTCGCGGTCCAGGTCGGGGTACTTCTTGGCAACCAGGTCGCGGACGATCTGACGGGCCGCCTGGCGGCAGTCCTCCTCCGTCACCGGCGCGGCCAGCTTCAGACTGGACGGACAGCTCGGGTCGGCCTTGAAGAAGCCATCCAGGACGGCACGGCTCAGGGTCAGGGTGCCCACCTCCAGGCCGTCGCGCTGAAGGGACTCCTGCGCCAGACGCCGCAACAGCTCGAGCCGACGCTGGCTGAGGTCGGTGCCCTCCGTCACCGCCCGGCAGACCACGGCGCCCGCCAGGCCGAGAAGGGCCGCGAGCACAACCGCCCGAAGCGGTCCCGACGTCATGCGTTTGCTGGTCATGCTTCCCTCTAGTCTCCACCGCGACCGCGATAGGCACGGAGCCCGGCGAGGCTGCCTGAACCGGCCGGCGCCGACGACGCCGTACACCAGAGCTTACTTTACGCACAAACCGCCCGCTGGCAACAGCGGCCGGCCACATCTCCTGGCGGTTCGAAGCTCGCGTCAGCGTTCACTCGGCCGCCCAGACGGGATGCCAGACCGCGGCCGGGGGTGGCGCGACGTACGACATACCGGAAACGCAGATGGGACGCCATGCACCCTAGAGGAAGCAGATCCTGCCGATGCACTGGTCGAAATTCTCGCGGCCGCTGAGGATGTCGATCTCTACCCGCAGGAAGAACACCGGCAGGTCGCGGCGGTCCAGACGCGGGAAACGCACGGCGTCCTTCTCCGTGGTGACGACCATCTCGGCGCCGTGGTTGAGGGCGCCGTTGATGAAGTCGATGATCTCCTGCTGACGATAGCGGTGGTGGTCGGCAAACTGCTCGGCGTAGACCAGGTCCGCGCCCAGCCGCCGCAGGAATTCCTCGAAGCTGGCCGGCACCGCAATGCCGCTGACGGCCGCCACCCGACGGCCCCTGAGGTCCGCCAGCGGCCGGCGTTCGCCGCTGAAGACATCCTGCAGCCGCACCGGCCGGTGCGTGCACTCGATGATCTCGGCGCGGGGGTTGTGACGCTGCAGAAAACGCCGCAGGTGGTGCAGACGACGGCCCTTCTCACACTTGGTCAGGAAGATGTAGTCGGCACGACGCAGGTTCTTGATCGGCTCGCGCAGCAGCCCGCGCGGCAGCGGGTGGTGGTTATGGAAGGGCTCCGTCGAGTCGATCAGCAGGATGTTCAGCCGCGGCTTGAGGCGGAGGTACTGGAAGCCGTCGTCGAGCAGCAGGGTGTCGGCGCCGAGCTTCTGCACCGCGTAGCGGCCGGCCTTGACGCGGTCCTTGTCGACCACGACGCGCACCTGCGGGAGGTTGCTGGCCAGCATGTAGGGCTCGTCGCCGGCCATGGCCGAGTCCATCAGGAGCCGCCGGCCGTCGCTGACGACGCGCGGCGGCGAGGTGTCGTAGTCCTTAAAGAAGAAGGCCCGGACGCGCTCGAGCAGGGGCGGCGCCTTGCTGCGATAGCCGCGGCTGAGCACCGCCACGCGCCGGCCGCGGGCGGCCAGGGTGCGGGCAAAGACCTCGACCACCGGCGTCTTGCCGGTGCCGCCGCAGGTCAGATTTCCAACACTGATGACGAAGCAGCCCAGCATGCGCTGGCGCAGCACGCGCTCGTGGTACAGCGACAGGCGAAGCTGCACCATGGTGCGGTACAGCCGTGAGAGCGTGAACAGCACCGCGCAGACACACGTGTCGTAGGCCGTCCGCCGACGCCCGGCCATGATCGCGATCAGGTACTGCTCTGTGCGTTCCTGGAACTCGCGAAAGGTCATGCCGCACCCAGATCCCGGAAGTCCTCGCCTGCGCCGGACGCCTGACGGGCGTCAGACGCGGCGCCCATAGTATAACGACCCTAGCCCCACTCGGAAAGACGCCGCGCCGCCCGGGCTGGTCGAAGGTGGCGTCAGCCCTCTTCAGGTCACCCTCGTATGAAACATGGCGGTTTGACGCACACGGCCTTGTCGCAGGCCTCCAGCCTGCAATGCGTCATGTCCGATGTTCCAGGGCGTTGCCCTGGGCTGACGAATGATGCCCTTTCAGGGCGCCGGGACGGAGGCCCGCAGGGAGGCGTAGCGGGCGATGCTCCGCCGTGCCATATCCGGCGCCCCACGCCGGTGACTCCGCCGAAGGGGTGCCGGAACCGGACTGCCAAACAGCCCTGCGGCGACGCCTGGCGGCGTTGACGACGCCAAGCCCCGGCAGTACAGTCCCGGCGACATCCGCCGCGAGCGGCACCTGACATACCATTCACCCTGGCCGGAGAGCCGCCATGAAGACGACTGCACTGCGTTTGTACGGCAAGATGGACCTTCGCCTGGAGAGCTTCGAGCTGCCCCCGCCCGGCGACGACGGCATCCTCGCCGAGGTCATCTGCGACTCGATCTGCATGTCCAGCTACAAGGCGGCCAAGCAGGGCCCCGAACACAAACGCGTCCCCGATGACTGCGCCACCAACCCGGTCATCATCGGCCACGAATTCGCCGGACGTATCCTCGAGGTCGGCCGGCGCTGGCGCGACCAGTTCGCCCCCGGCGACCGCTTCGGCATCCAGCCGGCGCTGATGTACAAGGGCTCCCTCGAGGCCCCCGGCTATAGCTTCCCGACCATCGGCGGCGATGCCACCCACGTGCGCATCCCCTCCTGCGTCATGGAGATGGACTGCCTCCTGAAGTACAGCGGCGACGCCTTCTTCATGGCCTCGCTGAGCGAGCCGGTGAGCTGCATCGTCGGCACCCTCAAGGCCCAGTACCACGTCCCGCCGGGCACCTACGACCACCTCATGGGCATCCGCGAGGGCGGCAAGGTCGCCTGTCTGGCCAGCGCCGGCCCGATGGGCCTGGGCCTGGTCGACCTCCTCCTGCACGGCCCGCGCCGGCCCGGCCTGGTCGTGGTCACCGATATCGACCAGGCACGCCTCGACCGCGCCGCCTCCATCCTCACTCCCGCCGCGGCACGCGCCTGCGGCGTCGACCTGCGCTATGTCAACACCAAGACCGGCACGCCCGTCCAGGACCTCATGGCCGTCAGCGGCGGTACCGGCTACGACGATGTCTTCGTCATGGCGCCGGTGGCGCCCGTGGTCGAACAGGGCGACGCCATCCTCGGCCGCGACGGCTGCCTGAACTTCTTCGCCGGGCCGACCGACCCGGCCTTCTCCGCCAAGTTCAACTTCTACAACGTCCACTACGGCAGCACCCACATCGTCGGCACCAGCGGCGGCAACACCCAGGACATGCGCGACGCCCTCGACCTGATGGGTGCCGGGCGCATCAACCCGTCGATGATGATCACCCACGTCGGCGGCCTGACCGCGGCCCGCGAGACCACCCTGCACCTGCCGGATATCCCCGGCGGCAAGAAGCTGATCTACACCCAGGTCGACTTCCCCCTCACCGCTATCGCCGACTTCGGAAAACTCGGCAAGGAATGCCCGGTGTTCGCGGAACTTGACCGCGTCTGCCAGGCCAACAACGGCCTCTGGTGCCTCGAAGCCGAACGGATCGTGCTGGAGAAGATGCCGCGTCTGCCGCAGCCCTGAGACCGCGGCGACCGGAGGCGCCGGGGTGTTGAGGTAGGGCCGCGGCGCCGCCCGTGGACCACCCTGCTCAGCGTCGGCGGGTGGGCTGCAGTGGCGGCTGTCCCCAGCCGCGCTGACGACACCGGGGGGAAGCGAGGAGGCGGACGATGACCTGCTGCATCCTGCGAGGAGCCCCGGCGTCGACGCGGCGACGGACACGGCTCGGCGCCGCCATCGCGGCCCTGGCCCTCACCGGCGCGGCCATTGCGGACGCCGCGCCGGAGGGCGCCACCGGCGGCACCGCCTGGGATGACCCGGCACGCGCGGCGAAGGTCGCCGCCATCATCCCCGGACGGCGCACTCCGGCCTTCACCCCGGAGACCCTCTTCGCGGACTGGACCCGGGAGCAGGTCGCGCGCTGGAACCAGTCCCACCCCGCTGTGCCGCCGGCCGAGGCCTACGCCGGCTACGCCGCCACCGCCCCGACCGATGCCGAGCTCACCACCGACTTCCCGGTGCACATCAGCCCGTTCGGACGCCTGCAGGGCGCCGCTGCCAAGGCGCCGAACGGGCCGCTCGCCGACAAGGCCAACGCCGTGCTGCTGAGCTGGTGCCCGATCTGCGGCTCGTTCTCCATGGGCCTGGCCTTTGACTCCAAAGACCCCTATGGCCACGCCACCACGACCTGCTGCCGCACCGACCTCTACGCCAGGACCGCTGACTGGCCGCCCGACTCGCCGCTCAAGCCCACGACCACGGCCCGGTTCCTCCACCTCGACGACACCTGGGTCGAGGTCCCCTGCACCGTCTATACCGACCGCGACGGGGTTGCCTGGGAGCTGTTCTTCTCCACACTCTTCGCCCACAAGCGCTGGCTCGAACAGGGCTGCGGTCTCGTCACGGGCAGCATGGACCGCTTCAAGGAGACGGCCGACCCGGTCTACGCCCACAAGATCGCCGTCATCCTCGACCGGGTGGCCGACACCTACTACGGCCTGCCCCTCGCCGCCCACCACCGCCTCTGCAACGGCCGCGACGGCCAGCCCCTCACCCGCGCCGAGTGGGAGGCCGTACCCCGCCCGGCCATCTTCGAGGTCAGCTACCTCGGCGCCTGGAGCCGACGCCAGCCCTACTCGAGCCCGGGATGGCTGAACATGCTCCGCGAGCACCTCTGGGTGGAGCCCTTCGCCCGCGTCCGTCACCACCCCGCCTTCAAGGAGGTCTCCCGACAGCTCTACGACGACCCGGAGGCCCTCGACCGCAAGATCCGCACCCGCCTCCTGCGCGAGCTCTCGATGATGTTCCAGAGCGTCTTCTCGCAGAAGCTCCTGCACAACTACCAGGAAGCCATCTACATCGACCTCTGGCTCCTGGGGGTGCTGACGGAAGACCCTGTCCTGATCGACTTCGCCGGCCCCTGCCAGGAGCTGTCGATGTACAACCACACCTACCAGGACGGCATGAACGGCGAAGGCGCGCCCAACTACCAGGCGATGCCGGGCGGCTACTACTACCCGGTGCTGAAGGACCCCAAGGGCTGGCTGCAATACCAGCCCGGCTTCCTGGAGGACAACCCGTTCGTCTGGGCGGCCAGCAGCGAGATGACTCGCAGCGAGACCGTGCGCGGTCTGTCGCTCGAGTGGGGCGATCAGCACCAGTACACCTACGCCTCGAACTTCCTCAGCGACCCGGCGAAGGTGCGCGAGAACGAGCGCCGCGGCAGCCGCAACTGGCCCGGGTACGGCGTCGGCGTTCTGCGCATCGGCGGGCACGGGCACCGCCAGGAGGTCAGCCTCAACTACACCCGCGTCTCCCTCCACAACGCCCAGGACGCCCTCAGCCTGGAGTGCTGGGTCGACGGGGTGCCGGTGATGCGCCGCGGCGGCTATGCCGCCTGGTGGCACAGCGCCCGGCTGCAGTGGGACCGCCCGGAGTTCCAGGCGCTGCGCGGCATGGACTACCCCCACCCCATCGAGGCGGCCGACGGCAGCAACTTCAACTCGTGGTCGTGGTCGTGGGCTCACAGCGCCCTGAACCAGAATACCCTGACCATCGACGACACCGGCACAGGCCGCGGCTGGGGCGACAACCGCGGCTATGGCGAATGCGTCACCTTCAAAGGCGGCGAAGCGGCCGGGACGCCCGGCAGCGGCTTCCAGGTGCTCGATGTGCGCGACCACTACTCATGGTCGCGCGTGGGCAAGGATGTCCCCGACTGGCGGCGCACGGTCGTCGGCGTGGAAGGCCCCGACGGCCGGCCGTATGCGCTCGACATCACCCACCTGGTCGGCGGTCAGCGTCATACCCTCTACAACCAGGCCTGGGCGACGCGCGCCGAGGCGCAGCTCCCGCCCGCCACCGGCCAAGCCGCAGACCTGGCGCAGGCGCTCCTCGGTGCGGCGACGCCCGCCGACGCCGCCCTCGCCGGCAATCTGGCGAGGGTCCGCGCCGTCGAGCGTACACGGCCGACCGGCGACCTCTATGGCGTGACCTGGCGGCAGGACTACGGCGCCTGGGGCCCGCGCGATCCCGACGGCAAGCCGTACCAGCGGCCGCTCCCGGAGGGCGCCGGCAAGGTCCGCCTGCGCTTCATCGCGCTCAACCAGAGCGACGGCGGCACCGAGCTGCTCAGCGGCAAGGGCCCCTGGATCGGCTGGCTGCGCCAGGCCCTGCCCGACGGCCAGCGTGTCAATGGCAATGTCGCCTTCGCCGACGCCCGCGACTTCCTCGTGGAATGCCGCACCGGCGGCACGCCTGAGGCGCCTCTGCAGAGCGCCTTCATCCATATCCTCGAGGGCTTCCGCGACGACGAGTCGTCGGCCATCGCCGCTGTGGAGGGACTCGAGGCGACACCCCTCGCAGGACCGCCACGGCACATCACCGCACTGCGCCTGCGCCTGACCGCCGGACATACCGACACCCTCGTCGTCCAGTCAGAGCCCGGCACGGTGCGCCTCCCCGATGGCATCGAGACCGACGCGCGCTACGCCCTCCTCCGGCACAGCGCCCAGGGCGAGGTCATCGCGGCCGATGCCGTGCGCGCCACCCTCCTCCGCCACGGCGACTTCAGCCTGGCCATGACGGGCGATGCCACCGGCACCATCGTCGATGTCATCGGCGATCTCACCGGAACCCGCCGCGAGTCGGCCCTCGTGATCCGACCGGACCGGCCCTGGCCGGTCGGCACCAGCCTCCAGGACCGCCAGCTCAACATCCGCGTCACCAGCCCCCTGCGCAACCCCTGCGACGAGGGCTACCGCATCGCCCGCGTCACCCCGGCGGACGGCGGGCTGCTGCGGGTCGACCTGCAGGACTACGCCCCCTTCGTGGTGAGCTGGCATCAGGTCACCGAACTGCCACCCGACCGACCCAACGTCATCCGCACCTGGCGGCCCATGGTCGACCACGCCAACGGCCCCTGGTACCACGGCCTCAAGATAGGGTTCCCGGAACGCGGACGGACCTACACCATCCGGCGCGTCAACGAGGTCGGCGGCGGCCACGGCGGCGACCTCGCCGAGCTGGTCGAGGACGTCAACCTCGCCGACGACGGCATCCGCCCCGGCGACTGGTATGTCATCTACGCGGTGCAGCCGGGCCTGCGCGTCAGCGTCGCCAACGACGCCGCCTGGCGGCGTGAGCCCGCCGACGGCTGGCAGCAGTACAGCCTGCGTGCCACCGGGACGGCCACGGTGACGGCACCCGCCCTGGCGCCGGGCGGCAGCGTCCTCACTCCCGGCCAGCCGTGGCAGGAACTCGCCGCCGGCGCACCGCTGACCGTCACCGCGACCTCCGACGAGGCCACGCAGATCCTCGTCGGCCGCCCGGCCTGGCTCACTCTCGCCGACGATGCCCCGCCCCGCGTCGCCGACCTCAGCCTCGACGGCCGGCCGGTGGATCTGGCCAAGGCCGCCGATCTGGGCTGGATCGAGCCGCCGCGGCAGGCCCGCGTCGTCCTCCAGGACGCCGAGAACCCCCTCGCCGAGACCTCGCTGGAGGTCGCCCTCGACGGCAAGGCCCTGCCCGCCGATATCGCCACCGCCGCCTTCAGCCCCGACCGGCGCACCGTCACGATCACCGTCGACCTCGCCAAAGCCTCCGCCGCAGAGGCCCACCAGCCCCGCCGACAGACCCTCACCCTCGCCGTCAGCGACCAGGCCGTCAGCCGACATACGACCCGCGTCAGCCTCTCCTACCTCGTCCAGGCCCCCCTCGACCCCGACGCCGTCTACATCAGCGACCTCCGCCGCGTCCGGGCCTTCGCCCACGGCGGACCGACCTTCGATCGCGATTACGTCGGCGATGTCGCCGCCATCGGCAGCCGCGTCTACCCGAAGGGCGTCATGGTCTGCCCCGAGGTCAGCCCCGAAGGCGCCCACGGCGAGCTGGTCGTGGAACTCCCCGAAGGCGGCCCGCGCCTGCTCCATACCGACGTCGGCATCGAGGAGACAGCCAAGGGCAATGGCAGCGCCGTGTTCATCGTGCAGGCCGGCAACAGCCCCGAAGGGCCCTGGGAGACCCTCGCCACCTCGCCGACCCGGCGCGGCAGCGACGAGGCCCTGACCCTCCGCGTCGACCTCGGCACCGCCCGCTTCCTGCGCCTCGTCACCACCGACGCCGGCGATGGCATCCACTCCGACCACGCCTTCTGGGGCAATGCCAGGCTCACCACGGCGCCCGCGAAGTAGGCCCACGGCGCCGGCCGCGGACCTCCCGGGCGCCGCCCATACCGAGGTGGCATGGGGGAACATCGCTCGCCTCCGGTGTGGAGCGCGAGTGTCCACAGACGCGAATGCGTCCACGAGCAGCAACGGCACCGACAGCATAGCGACGCGATGTTTCACACGAACGGAGCCACCGGCGCGGGGGCGCGGGGTAGAACATGGCGAACCATCGCCTGCAGCGCCTTCCCCGTCGGAGTACCGGCCTTGGCCGGAAGTGTGCCGCGAGGCGAGTGGATCGCGCCAACCGAGCGCGGCGACCAGCGCGGGAGAACGCTCTGGTGTCCCCCCTGTCCACGTCGTGTACCCCGCCCACGGGGCCATGGCCTCAGCGCCCGGCGGCGCCCCGGCCGAGCGCCACGACACAGCCAACCTGGCGCGGCCCGAGGTCGACCGGCAGGATGGCCTCGCCGCCCACCACCTCCGGCTCGATCGGCCGGCCGCTGAAGGCATCGCGGTAGAGGGTCCCGGGCTCGTGCGGCACGCGCAGCCCCGGCCCGCGGCTGGTCTGCCAGCCGGCGTTGAAGAGGGTCCAGGCACGCACCGGCGCGGCGCCGAAGCGGTTGGCGTAGAGCGTCGGCAGGAGCGTCGGCACCAGCGGCTCGACCGTGTCGCTGGTGAAGGCCTCGGCATACCGGTGCAGGACCCCGAAGGCGGTGCGCAGGAACTGCCGCGCCTCGTCGCCGTAGTCGCCCGGTACGGCCCCCTGCAGCCAGATGCCATCGCCGTTGAAGAACGGGTACTTCAGAAGCTCCCAGGCGCCATCGGTGAAGGGGCTGTACTGCACAAGCTGGAAGGCCTTGAAGTCCGGGAAGAGGAAACGGAAGAGGTGGATGCGGTGCGGGCTGAGGGCTGGGTCGGCCCAGGTGACCGCATAGGACAGGGCGCCATCCTGAGCCATGGCGCGCACGTCGTTGGGGACATCCTCGCTGAGGAGGACCGTGCCGGCGGGGACCGCCTCGCGCAGGGCGCGCATCGTCGCGGCCTCGCCGCGCAGGGGCGCCGCCGGGACCGGGTGACCATGCTGGCGTGAGGCGCAGGCCTTGCCGGGGTCGCCGAAGCCGAACTGGTCGGTGTAGAGGCCGTCCGGCTGCAGGTCGGCCGCCCAGCGCCGCTGGACCTCGACGAGGTGCTCGCGCCAGGCCGGCGCCGCCGGGCACATCATCACCTCGCTGGGGGTGTTCGGGTAGGTCTTCGCGGTGCCGTCTTCACGTCGCAGGCAGGCCGCCATGACCGCCTCGCGGCCCCACGCGGCGCGCTCGTCGCAGAGGTAGCCCTCGACGTAGAGGCCGATGCGAACGCCGTCCGCCTGGGCGCCGCGGATGGCCTCCCGCAGGGCCGCCTGCCCGCCGATCTCGTCGAGGTGCGTGTAGTCGCCAACCCGGCCATAGCGATCCGAATGCCCGGCATCGAAGAGGTGCAGGTAGTCCAGGCAGCCGAAGGCCTCCCGGAAGCGCGCGATGTCCTCGGACAGATTCCAGGCGCCGCCGCCATCCTTGCTCGAGCGGTTCCGGACCAACGTCTGCTGGTAGTAGAAGGCCTGCCGCAGCCAGTCCTGCCGCGGCGTGACGGGCTGGTACCAGGTATCGACCCACTGGCGGTAGCGCCGCAGGCTCTCGCGCCAGCCGCCGCCATGCGCCCGCAGGATCGCCGGCGCCACCTCGACCGCCGCGCCGGGGGCGACCTCGACCGGCCAGGTGTCGAGGCTGAGGTCGACCCCGTCGGCGTGCTTGCAGAGCTCCCAGAAGCGGTAGATGTCATCGCGGTCTTCCGTGAACAGCCCCAAGGCGCCGCCCTGCGGGCTGAAGACGCTCATCACCTGCAGCGGGTAGGCCCCGCCGACCGGCTCGCGGCGCCGCACCGGCGCGGCGCTGATGATGCCGCCGCGCTGGGCATAGAGATACCAGGTCGCCTCGACGCTGCCCAGGCGCACGTCACGCAGGATCGGAAAACGCAATCGCGGCCGCAGGGCCCGCTCGGAGGTGTTGCGCAGGTCGAGTTCCATGCGGATGCCGTCGTCGAGGCCGACCGTCACCAGCAGTCGCCCCCGTAACGGCACTCCGGCGGCCGTGCCGTCGATGGGCACGGCCAGACGCTGGGCCGCGCCGGCGGCCTCGACCGCCGCCGGACCGACGGCGAGGCGGTCCGAGCCCACGCGCTCGCCATCGATGCCGACCTCGAACAGCGGCCCGGGCGACAGCGCCACACCGGAAGCGGCCAGGCGGGCACTGCGGATTTGGCGCAGGGTCAGCCCGGGCAAGAGACCGAGGTCGATCTCGATCAGGTCGTTGCCCACGCAGAAGCCCCACGGCTCCTGGCGCAGCCAGCCAGACCCCGGCACGGCCTCCGCCGCCGCGCCCGGCGGCGACGGCAGTGCGGCCGGCAGTGCCGGCGCCGGGACCTGCGCGGCACCGGCGTTGGCCGTGATGCCGACCACCGCGACCATGCCGGTGTCCGTGCCATGCACCACGACCAGGCGCGACAGGGCCACCTTGGGCAGGCCGCGCAGGGCATAGACATCCATGCCGCGCACCACCTCGTGGCGGCCTCCGGCCAGGCGCAGCGGGAAGGCCTCCAGGGTCCGGCCGTCGGCGTACTCGAGGCGCACGCGGAGGCGCTCCGGTTCGCGGATGCGGTGCAGTGGCCGCGGCCGACCGACGTGGGCCGTCTCCTCCTGTGGCGGGTCATAGCCCAGCAGCAGGAAGAGCTCCCCGGCGGCGGCGGTCAGCGGCACCGACAGCTCGCCGCGGCCCTCGAGCAGGGCCGCCGATCCAGGGCCCTCAGCCAGCTCGAAGGGCACCCCGCGCACGACCTGCCGGCCCGGCGGCAGCCAGTCACTCAGTCCGAAGGCCCCGGCCAAAGGCGCCGCGACCGCATTGCCCGCGCCGCCCAGAGCGCAGACCGCCCAGGATGCCTCGCCGGCGGCGCCGAAGCCCGCCGGAGCGGCCTCGGGCAGCACGGCGCGAGATGCCGCCATCGGCGCCATCCAGGCAAAGCCGATGCCCGCCACCTCCAGCTCGGCCGGGCCGCCCGCGGTGCGTGCCTGCAGGGCCAGCTCGCGGATCGGAAAGCCGACCTGGCAGGGCACCACGAGGTCGTGCCAGTCGCCATCGACGAGGAGGTCGTCCGGCCAGACCGCAACCCGCGACTGCGGCGCCGCGCCGCCAGGGGCGCTGGCCAGCCAGAGGAGGTAGTCGGAGTGCGGGGCCAGGTTGAGGGCGCGATAGCGCAAGACCAGATACCGGCAACGCTGCACATCCGCCGCGTCAGGCAGCGTCACCGACCACTTCATGCCCGTGCCGGGGCGGCCATCGATGCTGAGACGCACCCCGTCACCCGTGGCCGCGGCCGCCGCCAGAGGCGACGCCTCGGCCAGCCAGTCCGGACGCGCCACGGCCGTCTGCAGCACTCCCGCCGACAGGGCCAGCCCGGGCACCGCCGGCGCCGCCTTCACCAACGCCTCCGGCGGCGGTTCTGCGGCCAGGCGGACCCAGTCGAAGGCCAGCAGCGCCGGGAGGCGACGGCACTGGACCTCGGCCAGCAGCGACCGTACCGCACCCTCGATGCCGACAGCGCGAAGGTCCACGGCCAGGGAGTGCCAGTGACCATCCTGGACCAGGTCGGCACGGCTCACCACCTCGCGACCGCCGCGGCTGGAGTCCAGGACCCACAGGGCATAGCCGCCGGCCAGATCGCGGGCGCGGTAGCGCAGAACCAGGTACGGCGTCAGGGCCAGACGCCAGGGCCGCACCGCAATCTCGAACTTCATGCCGCGGCCAGGCTCGGCAACGCGCAGCGAGGCGACGCCCTGCTCATGAGCCACCTCCGCCCGCAACGCGGCGTTGGCCACATAGGACGGCCGCGGCTCCCAGAGGGGCCCCTCTGTGAACTCCAGCGGCAGGACCTCGCGACCCCACAGCATGCCAAGGTTGAGGCAAAGACACAGCGACAGAACGCCACAACGGCGCCACAGTCGCAACGGCGCCGCGGCTGCGAGAGAGCGAGTCGGGAGTGCCCTGGCCATGCCCTGTTCCCCCTGCCCCGCACCACCGGAATGGCGATGCGGGTTCAGCGTGAATATACCCCGGCCCCCGCCGCAACACGCACCCCCGCGCCGCCACGGGCGCCGACCAAGCAGGTCCGCGGCGCCGTCCGTGGACCTCCCAGCACCCGCGGCGCCGCACTGGCCAAATCCCTCTTGGGTGACTACGGTGACCTCTCAGGCGCCCGGGGCCGGCCGTCGACGCTGCCGAGGGCATCGCGACGGATCCTGACCGGCGAGCGCCACAGCCAGGAAGGAACGCCACCATGACACCGGGCCCGTACTCTCTCGATGGTCTGCCGCAGGTCCGCGCCGGCGCCGCGCAGGTCGAGATCACGCCGCCGCTGGGCACCTCGCTGGCCGGTTACTTCACCGACCGCGTCAGCGACGCCGTGGCCGACCCGCTGTTTGCGCGGGCCCTGGTCATCGAGAGCGCCGGCCAGCGCCTGGCCCTGGTCTCCTGCGATGTGATCTGCCTGACGCGCGAGACGGTCGACCCGGCGCGCGAGCAGATCGCGGCACGCTGCGGCATCGACCCGGCGCGCATCCTGATCGCCGCCACGCACACCCACACCGGCCCGAACACCCGGGCCACGGGCACGCAGACCATCCCGGTGAACCACGCCTGGCTCGAGGCCCTCCCCGGACGCATCGCCGCGGCCGTCGAGAAGGCCTGCGCCGAGACCTTCGACGCCGTCCTCGTGCCCGGGCGCCAGTCCGAGACCGCCTTCGGCAGCAACCGCCTCGGGCGGCTGCGCGACGGCTCGGAGGTCTTCGGCAAGGACAAGGCCATCGGCCCGGCCGGTCCCATCGACCCGGAAGTCCTGGCCCTGGCCGTGCGCCAGACCGACGGCACCCTGCGGGCCATGGTGGTGAACTACGCCATGCACGCCGATGCCACCGGCGGCAACCAGATCTCGGCCGGCTGGCCGGGCAAGGTCGGGCGCACCATCGCCGCCGTCTACGGCCCCCAGGCGGTGACCGTCTTCTTCAACGGCTGCTGCGGGGATATCAACCACCACCACTGGACGCCGAAACGCATCGTCTCGAAGGGCCAGTTGCGCACCGACCAGATGGGCCGCGCCATGGCGGGCCTTGCCATCAACGCCGTCGAGATCGGCGAGCCGATGACCAGCGCCACCATCGACGGCCGCCTGCGCCGCCCCCTGATTCCTTATTACACACGCGACGCCGCCCAGCGCGCCGAGATCGACGCCTGGCGCGCCAAGCCGCAGCGTACCGTCGTCGAGCAGTTCGTCATCGACCGCTTCGACGCCTGGCCCTACGACGGCCAGACCGCCGCCGTCACGATCCAGGCCATCCGCCTCGGCGATATCCTCATCATCGGCCTCCCCGGCGAGATCTTCGTGAAGTGGGGCCTGGAGATCAAACACTGGTCACCGGCGCCCTATACCATCATCGCCGAACTGGCCAACGACTGGTTCGGCTACATCCCGACCACCGACCAGGCTCAGCGCGGCGCCTACGGCGCCAAGCCCATCCTGTCGCGGCGCCTGGACGCCGACGGCGGCCGTCAGATGACCGACGCCGTTCAGGTCATGATGTGGGACCTCTGGGAAGGCCGGCCCTGAAAACAGGCGCGGCCCCCAACCGGGCGCCGCGCCCGATAGTGCCGCCCCGGCCCGGGCCGGTCAGACCGGTCGGCCGGGGCGGGCCTGTCAGACTTGTCAGACCGGTCAGACCGGTCGGACCGGTCGGACTTGTCAGACTTGCCAGGCCGATCTGGCCGCTCCGGCCTGCCGGCGCGGCCCCGGCCGCGCCCCGCGGCCATTGCCGGCGCGGCCCTGACGCGCTAGAGTGAGCCCGAAGCCGGTCGACCCACCGTATCGTTGAGCCTTCTGGAGGCCTGCCATGAGACGCGTTCTGTGGAGTGGCGTGACCCTGATCTGCGGGATGGCCCTGGCGCAGGATGACGGCCTGATCACCTCCTTCGAGGCCGAGACAGACAATCCGTTCCGGGCCGGCGGCGGGGCGGTGATGGAGCGGGTCGAGCGCCATGCCAGCGAGGGGCGCTTCAGCCTCCAGGTCACCCTCAAGGGCTCCGCGGCGGACTCCTGGCCTGGCCTCACCCTGCCGGCCGACAACCAGGGCGACTGGAGCCACCGCGATGTCCTGGCGATGGATATCTACCTCGAGGGCGACACGCCGCGGCAGCTCTCGACCCGCTTCGACGCCGCCGGCCGGCCGGGAGTCTTCGGCGGCGGCGCCCTGAAACCGGGGTGGAACCGCAACTGGTCGGTCAACCTCAAGGCCCTGCGCGCCGAGGCCGACATGGCCCACGCCAAGAGCCTCCTGCTCTACGCCCGAATGCCACGCGAGGACATGGTCCTCTGCATCGACAACCTGCGCTGGACGAGCTTCGCGGCGCGCTTCAAGCGCCTGGAGTACCTCGAGACCGCCGAGGGCGTCGCGCCGAGTGACGCCGAGCGCACCCGCGGCTTTGTCGCCTGGGGCCACTCGCCCCTGCAGGTGGTCTTCCAGTCGAGCCGTCCGCAGGGCCGCCTGGAGGCCTTGCGGGGCGTCGTAGCACAGGGTGAACTGGAGAGCCTGACCTTCAGCCTGCATGCCCTGCGCGACCTCGGCGACGTCCGGCTCGTCCTCGGCGATCTGCGCGGCCCCGGCGGGGCGGTCCTGCCTGCCGCGGCCGCCGAGGTGCGCGTCATGCGCTACCTGGACAAGCGCGTCACCTACAGCTCGGACCAGTACTACCACGCCATGCCCGCCTACCTGGCGGCCCTGACGGCGCCGGTGGCCATCCCGGCCGGGCAGACCCAGACCTTCGACCTGCTCTTCCGCGGCCCGTCCGACCTGCCGGCGGGGCGCTACGCCGGCGCCCTCGCGGTCCAGGCCGGCGGCCAGTCGCAGGCCATACCGGTCGAGGTCCTCCTCCTGCCCTGGAGCCTGCCCGAAGCCACGGGCCTCCTCTACGGCGAGTACTACCGCACTCGCGGGCAGCCCGCCGAGTGGCGCGAACGCCTGCGCGCCGACCTGGCGGACATGCGCCGCCAGGGCATGACCTCGGTCGGACTCTGCTTCGGAGTCGACCCCACGAGTTACCGCCGCGACGGCGAGCGCTTCACGATCGACTTCCAGGGCGACACCCTCTTCGAGGACTTCATGGAGGCCTACGTCGAGCTCGGCTTCAAGGACCCGGTCGTGCTGCTCGCGGACAGCGGCCAGGCGGCGGCCTTCCCGGTGGGCGGCATCGACTCGGAGGCCTTCGCGCGCGCCTACACCAACTTCCACCAGGCCCTGGCGGCGGCGGTGCAGGCCAAGGGCTGGCCGGAGCTGATCATCCAGCCGGTCGACGAGCCCGGCTGGCAGGACCAGGAACACCGCGACCGCAATGTCGCCCTCCTGAAGCTGCTCAAGGCGGCCGGGCGCCGCACCGAGCAGGACGGCCCCGGCGATCCCTACTTTCACAACGAGGCGGGGCCGTGGTCGGATGTCTGGAACTACAACGGCGCCCTGGCGTCGGCCGCCATCACGACGAAGGCCCTGAGCGAGGGCCGCCTGATCACGCTCTACAACAACGACGTCGAGAGCTACCGCCCCGAGGTCGACCGCTGGGCCTATGGGCTCTTCAACTGGCGCTGGCGCCTGCACGGCGGCTATAACTGGGAGTACCGCGGCGGCCGCGGCGACCTCTACGACAACCTCGACGACACCACCGGCGACTGGGTGCACCGCTACCTCCCGCAGGGCAGCGAGCCGGGCGGCCCCAGCACCGGCTGGGAGGGCAGTCGCGAGGGCGTCGATGACCGCCGTTACCTCATCCTGGCCGAGCGCCTCATCGACGAGGCCAGCGCCGCCGGCGGCGCCGCGGCGGTCCTGGCCGCCGAGGCGCGGGCCGACCTCGACGACCTCCGTCAGCGCCTCGACGACCACCCCGGCATCCGCGGCCGCAGCCGGTTCACCGAGGCCATCAGCCTCGACCAGGCGCGGAAACGCGGACTGCTCCGCGGCGAGACCACCGCCGCCGCCTTCGTCGGCGGCCTCTACAAGCACCCGAACGGCCTCGCCTTTGAGGAGTACGACGCCATCCGCTGGATGGTCGCCAGGCACGCCTGGCGGCTCATGGCGGCACTGGGCCGCGCCCCGGCCCTCGCCGAGCCCCCGGCGCCCGCGCCGTCACGTGCCGGCGCCGAGCGCCTCCGCGTCCGCGCCCGCCAGGACGAGGCCGCAGGCAAGGACCGGCCGCGGCCGGCGGTGCGACTGCCAGTCCTCGCGGCCGCGCCCAGCCTCGATGGACAGCTCGACGAGGCGGCGTGGCAGCAGGCCGCCAGCCTGCCCCTGACCCTCAACGACGGCTCCGGACCCGCCAGCGCCGACACCACGGCGCGCGTCGGCCTCCACGGCGACGACCTCTATATAGGATTCCTCTGCAGCGAGCCCGACACCGAACGCATGGTGGCCTCGATCAAGGAGACGGATGGCCAGGTCTGGCGCGACGACTGCGTCGAGGTCTTCCTCGACCCCGGCCTCAGCGGCAAGGGCTTCTACCAGGTTCTGGTCAACAGCCTGGGCACCATCGCCCGGGTCGGCCCCGGCGGCGCCGCCTGGCAGCCGGCGGTGCGGGCGGCAGCGCGGGTCGAGACGGCGCAGCAGCGCTGGGTCGTCGAGCTGGCGATTCCGACGGCGTCGCTGAAGCTGGGTCCGCGTTTCGGCCTGAATCTGGCGCGTGAGCGCCGTCCGATGGAGGTCCTCGAGCTCTCGGCCTGGTCGCCGACCGGCGGCTCATTCGGCCAGCCGGAGCGCTTCGGCATCGCGGTACTGAGCGGCGATCTGCCGCAGGCCAAGGCGGCGCCGGCCCGCCTCGAGGTGGAGGTCACCCCGGGCTACGCCCTCACCACTGCCGACGCAATCGAGGCGAGCTTCCGCGTCGGCCTCACCCCGGAACGCCAGGCCAAGGCACGCCTCAGCGTCAGCATCGAGGGACCGGCCGGAAGACTCCAGAGCGCCGTCGCGGCACCCCTCGCCGATCGCGTCGTCGCCACCCTCGCCACCGGCGACCTGCCGCCGGGGACCTACCGGGTCACCGCCCAGCTCTGGGACGGCGATGCCATGGCCGCCAGCGCCGAGACGCGCTTCACACGCATCCCGGCGCCGTGGTAAGCACTCAAGTGCCCGCAGGGCTTTTGGGGGGCCGGTTCTGGCACCCCTTCAGGCATACGCGTCAACCTAAGGCCAATTCGTCGATCCACCGGTCGCACTTTTCGTTGAAGTTCTCTCGCCTTCGTCTGTCGTAGGTGCAGTAGCG